>NZ_JBSSCV010000012.1:0-85087 GCF_054060065.1 Thermostichus sp. MS-CIW-37
CGGGCGGCAGAAGACCCTGAGTTTGAGACGTTTTACACGAAGAACATTTTGCTGAACGAGGGGATTCGGGCCTGGATGGCGCCGCAGGACCAGCCGCATGAGCGCTTTGAGTTCCCTGAAGAAGTCCTCCCCCGCGGCAACGCGCTCTAAGCGGGTGCTAACCCTCGAACGCTCGATTTTCCTGGATCCCTTGCATGAGTGTTGAGGTCGAGCGTTCGCCTGTTGGATCCCTGGATTCGATGGGTAGGCACTCGGCCACTAGCAAGCCCTTTTGTTTTGGATCCCTAATTTTGATTGCACTGGTTGTTACTGTTTTTGGAGGCTAGCCTCAGTGACTTCAACGACGTTTGGTTCCGTAGCGATGCAGGATCGCACCCAAGGCGGATTTGCCTGGTGGGCGGGGAATGCTCGCTTGATCAATCTTTCTGGTCGGCTTTTGGGTGCCCATGTGGCCCATGCTGGCTTGATCGTCTTCTGGGCGGGAGCGATGCTGCTGTTTGAGGTGGCTCACTTCACGCCAGATCGGCCCATGTATGAGCAGGGCCTGATCCTGATGCCCCACGTGGCCACTCTGGGCTGGGGGGTTGGCCCGGGCGGCGAGGTGATTGACACCTACCCCTACTTTGTCATCGGGGTGCTGCACCTGATCTCCAGCGCCGTGCTGGGGTTGGGGGGCATTTATCACGCCATTCGCGGCCCAGAAACTCTGGAGCAGTCTTTCCCCTTCTTCGGCTACGACTGGAAAGACAAGAACAAGATGACCACCATCCTGGGCATCCACCTGATCCTGTTGGGGTTGGGGGCTTTCTTGTTGGTGGCCAAGGCCATGTGGTTTGGCGGTGTCTATGACACCTGGGCTCCAGGAGGTGGCGATGTGCGGGTGATCACCAACCCCACCTTGAACCCCGCCGTGATCTTCGGCTACTTGTTCAAATCTCCCTTTGGTGGGGAAGGCTGGATCATCAGCGTTGACAACATGGAGGATGTGATCGGTGGCCACATTTACATCGGCATTATCTGCATTGCCGGTGGGATCTGGCACATCCTCACCAAGCCCTTCGGTTGGGCCCGCCGCGCCTTCATCTGGTCTGGGGAGGCCTATCTCTCCTACAGCTTGGCGGCGGTTTCCCTGATGAGCTTCATTGCCACTTGCTACATTTGGTTCAACAACACCGTTTACCCGAGCGAGTTCTACGGCCCCACTGGCCCAGAAGCATCTCAGGCTCAGGCTCTCACTTTCATTGTGCGCGACCAGCGCCTGGGGGCGAACATTGGCCAAGCCCAAGGTCCCACCGGTCTGGGTAAATACCTGATGCGCTCCCCCACGGGCGAGATCATCTTTGGCGGTGAGACGATGCGCTTCTGGGATGTGCGCGCTCCTTGGAAAGAGCCGCTGCTGGGCCCCAATGGCCTGGACTTGGATAAGCTGAAGAACGACATCCAACCTTGGCAAGCTCGCCGTGCGGTGGAGTACATGACCCACGCGCCGCTGGGATCCCTGAACTCGGTGGGTGGTGTGGCTACCGAGATCAACACGGTGAACTTCACCAGCCCGCGCACCTGGTTGGCTGCTCACAACTTCATCTTCGGCTTCCTGTTCTTTGTCGGCCACCTGTGGCATGCCGGTCGCGCTCGCGCTGCCGCTGCTGGCTTTGAGAAAGGGATCAACCGCGAGAACGAGCCGGTTTACCGGATGAAGCCGATCCGATAAGGGCATAAGTCCCTCTGGAATGTACCTTTGGCCCCCCTTGCCGGGGGCCTTTTTTTGGGCATCCCCCCCTCAAGGATTGGCAGAAAGAAAGTTTGGGGTGGAAACTGAAGAGCGCTGAGTCATCAGAGCAGATGCACAAGATCCCTGTTACCGTCATCACCGGATTTCTGGGATCCGGCAAGACCACTTTGATCCGTCACCTTTTGCTCAACAACCAGGGCCGCCGCATTGCCGTGTTGGTTAACGAGTTTGGCGAAGTGGGCATCGACGGCGAGTTGCTGCGGGATTGCCAACTGTGTGAGGGGGAGGGATCCATCCCCATTCTGGAGCTGGCCAACGGCTGTCTCTGCTGCACGGTGCAGGAGGAGTTTTTGCCCACCATGGAAGCTCTGTTGCAGCGGCGGGCGGAGCTAGACTGCATTTTGATTGAAACCTCAGGACTGGCCTTGCCCAAGCCGCTCGTGCAGGCTTTCCGCTGGCCCACCATTCGTACAGGCGCCACGGTGGATGCGGTGATTACGGTGGTGGATGGTCAGGCTCTGGCCTCCGGGCAACTGGTGGGGGATCCGGCGGCCCTGGAGGCGCAGCGGCAGGCTGACGAAAGTTTGGACCATGAGACTCCGCTTGAGGAATTGTTTGAGGATCAGTTGAGTTGTGCCGATTTGGTGGTGCTCACCAAGGTGGATCAGATTACCCAAGAGGAGCAAGCTCGGGTGGAAAGCTGGCTGCGGCACCACTTGCGCCCTGAGGTTCAAATCCTCCCTTGTGAGCGGGGGCAGGTTCCCCCAGAAGTGCTCTTGGGCTTTAATGCAGCGGTGGAAGACCAGCTCGAGCGCCGCCCCAGCCACCACGATCACGGGGAGGAGCATGAGCACGAAGCTTTTGAGTCTTTCTACCTCAGCTTGGAGGGAGGTTATGAGCCGGGATCCCTGGTGGCTCAGCTACGCCAGTTGGCCCAAGAGGAATGCCTTTACCGGATCAAAGGATTTGTGGCCGTCCTCCACAAGCCGATGCGCCTGGTGCTGCAGGGGGTGGGATCCCGATTTGAAACCTACTACGACCGCCCCTGGCGACCCCAGGAGCCGCGCTTGACCCGACTGGTGCTGATTGGGCAAAACCTCAACCGCGAGCGCATTGCCGCCCAGCTCCAGGCCTTGGCCATCAGAGAAACGGTGGCCCCCACCGGCTGATCCCTGTCGGAGGCGAGTGGGATCCCTTGGGTCCTCGGCTCTCATCCCCCCGTCCCAGAGGGAAAGGAAGTAGCGTCCAGTTCTACTGTTACTCAAAGGTGGTCTAGAGGTAGGTATCCAAAAGAGAGGCCACGGTGGGGAAGTGGCAGCGCAAACCCAGGGTTTCTGGGGAAATGGCCGGGTAAACAAAATGGCGCTGGCGCAGACAGAACTCATCCCAGGCTGAAAGCCGCACCCGAAATAGAAAGGCCAAGCCGCGAACGAGAGCCGGGGGCAGAGGCACTCGGAAATAGATCCGTTTTTTGAAATAAGCACACATCTGTTCCACACATTCATCCCAGGAGAGGGGGGGATTGCCCAACACCCAATCGCCGCCACCAGGCAGATGGGCCACCCAATAGGCCACCATCTCGGCCACATCGGCAGCGTGGATAAAGTGGAAGCTGGCATCCACCCGCAAAAAGCGGATCAGATCCAGCCAGCGGAGAACGTCCTTGAGGCCGGCAGTGATGTGGGAGTAGGGGTGGTGGGGGCTGCCGCCAAAGAGCAGGGTGGGATAAAGGGTGAGCAGGCGCTCCGGCCAGAAGCCGCTTTCCTGCCGCCGCAGCAGCATCTCGTACTTGCTGCGGATGTAGTCGGTGCCGGCCCGTCCGGCAATGGCCAAAGGCTCCAGGTCCTGGTTCAAAAGGCTGGCCGTGGAAAAGTAGATCACCTGCTGACAGCGCTCCGGATCCAACAACTGAAAGAGTTCCAGAGTGTGGGTAACATTCACGGCCCAAGCCAGGGCGGGATCCCCCCAAGCCGCTGCCATGTGGATCAGCCCGTCCATCTGCCGTAGCAGGGCAGCCTGTTCCCGGATGCGCAGGAGATCGCCGGGCACCCAAGTGATGGGGGCAGGGAGTCGTTCCAGGGGCAGCCGTAGGCGGCTGGTCTCGCGGATGAGAACGTACAGGTGGTAGGCGGGCCGCTCCGGAAACTCGGGATCCCTTTGCTGGGCCAGGCGCTCCAACACATAGTGCCCCAGGCAGCCGCTAGCGCCGGTAAGAAACAGGTTTCGCAAGAGGTCTTCCCAACGGGACTCGATGAAAAAAAGCTTCTGACTAGTGTACCGCTTCAGCTTCTGTCTACCGGACTGCCTGAACCCTCAATTCCCCTGCAAGAGAGCCGCTCGGCTTGGCAAACCCCACACTGGAAATCTGGCCGCAAGGATGTCAGCTAGAAATCGCAGGAGCCCCGCACTGTACCCGTAGGGTCAGTGCCGGGAGGAATGCGCTTTGATGAAGTACAATGAACTTATGAGCCAAGTCCTGACCATCTCCTGCAAGCTCAAGGTGTCCCCGTCGCAAGCCGCCAAATTGGACGCGACGATGGATGCCTTTGTACAGGCATTGAACTGGGTCAACCAAAACACACCAGAAAAAGTAGTCAACGCAGTCAAACTCCAATCCCTTTGCTACTACGAGATTCGAGCTCGGTTCGGCTTGTCTAGCAACTTGGCTCAACAGGTGTGCAGACGGGTAGCGGGTTCCCGCAAAGTGGCTAAGCAGAAAAAGCGTCCCGTCAAGGAGTTTAAGAGCGGCTTTGTTACCTACGACGCTCGCATCTTTTCGTTCCGTCAAAAAGACTGGACGGTGTCGCTGACCACGGTGGAAGGGAGAGAACGCTTTGAACTGGCCATTGGCAACTACCAGCGTGGGATGCTGGCTGGTTCCAACCCAAAAGCTGCCACGCTGATCAAGCGCAAAGATGGCTCCTACTACATCCAGATTTGCGTAGAGGAAAAAACACCTAAACAACAAGATACCGACAAGGTGATCGGGGTGGACTTGGGGAGGACAGATATTGCCCATACGTCAGAGGGGGACAACTGGAATGGACAGCAGTTGAACCGAATCCGAGACCACTACTCCCGGTTGAGGGCGGCACTCCAACGCAAAGCCAGTAAGGGCACACGCAGTTCGCGGCGCAGATGCAGAGAACTGTTGCAACGGCTGTCTGGCAAGGAGAGACGCTTTCAAGTGTGGGTCAATCATCGCATCTCCAAAGCTATTGTCTCTAGGGCAAAAGCCACAAACAGCGCTATTGCTCTGGAAGACCTGACAGGGATCCGGGAAAGGGTCAATCAACAGCCACGCAGCAAAGCCGAGCGGCGTAGGACCAACAGTTGGGCGTTCTACCAACTACGTCAGTTTCTGGAGTACAAGGCGAGGGTTGCAGGGGTTTCTCTGATTCTTGTGCCGCCTGCCTACACGTCGCAGACCTGCCACAAGTGTTTGCATATCCATCCCGACCCTGCGCAATCCTACCGCAGTGGCAAGTCGTTCAAGTGTGGGCACTGTGGATGGGAAGGGGATGCGGATTTGAATGGTGCGAATGTGATTGCGCTCTTGGGGGCTGTCGTAAACCAGCCTAGAGGTCCGGGCTTGTTTTGTTCTCTGGTAGAGCAGAACAGGCTCAGGGCTACTGAAAGCCCGCTCCGTACCGCTTAGCGGTCGGAGCCGGGTAGTTTACCATAGTTCGACAAGAATCCAACTCAAAGAGCATATCCGAATATCCATCTGCATCTGTGGCTGTAACCTCTTCTCCGCCTTCCCGTTCCCGCGCTTTTGACCTTTGGCCTCCCCTGGCCTTAGTTTTGCAGCGGCTGACCCAAGCCGTACCGGTGCTGCTGTTGATCACGCTGCTCAGCTTTTTGCTCTTGCAGCTGGCCCCCGGAGATTTTTTGGATCCCTTGCGGGCGGATCCCAGTGTCAGCCAGGAGTTTATTGCCCAAGAGGAAGCGCGGCTGGGGTTGGATAAGCCCTTGGTTTGGCAGTACTTGACCTGGCTGGGCAACCTGCTGCAAGGGGATTTCGGGGTGAGCTACACCTATCGCGTGCCGGTAGCACAGCTCATCCTCTCCCGCGCCGGCGCTACCTTGCTGTTGGCGGTGTCCTCTGTGGTGCTGACTTGGCTGGTCGCCATTCCCCTAGGGATCCTGGGGGCGCTGCGGCAGAACACCCCCCTGGATCGGGCGTTGCAGTTGCTCAGCTACCTGGGCCAGGCCATGCCCAGCTTCGTGCTGGCCATTTTGCTGCTGATCGTGGCCCAAAACGTGAGCTGGCTGCCGGTAGGGGGGATGACCAGTGTTTATTTTGCCGAGCTTAGTTTGGGGGAAAAGTTGCTGGATCTGGGCCGCCACCTGCTCCTGCCCACGCTGGCCCTGAGCATCACCAGCTTTGCCGGGCTGCAGCGGATTACGCGCGGCAATTTCTTGGATGTGCTGCGGCAGGAATACATCCAGGCGGCGCGGGCCCGTGGGATCCCAGAGTGGCGGGTGATCTGGTTGCACGCGCTGCGCAACGCCGTCAACCCCTTGATCACGATCTTGGGCTTTGAGTTTGCCAATCTGCTCAGCGGCTCTTTTATTGCCGAGTTTTTCTTCAATTGGCCGGGGCTGGGCAAGCTGCTCTTGGAGGCTGTTCAAAGTTTCGACATCAATGTGGTGATGGCGGGGCTTCTGCTGGGGGCCGTGATGCTCATTCTGGGCAATTTGTTGGCCGATTTGCTCCTGATGTGGGTGGATCCCCGTATCCGACCCGACTCGTTTTTTAGTTAGCCATTGCTGCTACGGATCCCTCAAACAGGCGGCTCAATTGTGGAGACAATATCCCGAATCACCGCCTCAGCCTCTTGCCGTCGGTTGCCGGCCATCTCTCCCGACCCGGCCAGAGAAACCCGATGGGTCAGTACCGGCACGAACAGTGCTTGCAGATCTTCTGGTAGACAAAAGCTGCGCCCTTTCACCAGCGCCTGAGCCCGTGCTGCCCGCGCCAAGGCCAGGGCTCCACGGGTGGATACCCCCGCCCGCAGCAGCTTGGACACGCGAGTGGCCTGCACCACCTGCAGAAGATAGTCCGCCAGGGATCCATCCAAATACACCTGATCCACCGCCGACTGAATCTCTCGCAACTCCATCAGGGAGAGAACCGGCTGCAGAGCATCCACCGGCTCGGCCTGTTGCCGTTGCAAGAGTAAAGCTCGCTCTACCTCAGGGCTGGGGTAGCCAATCGACAGCCGCACCAAAAACCGATCCAACTGGCTTTCTGGGAGGGGATAGGTGCCGTGGTACTCCAAAGGATTTTGGGTGGCCAACACCATAAATGGGCTCGGCAGCGGGTAGGTGCGATTGTCCAGCGAAACCTGCTTTTCCGCCATTGCCTCCAGCAGGGCACTTTGGGTGCGGGGCGAGGTGCGATTGATTTCATCCGCCAAGACCACGTGGGCAAAAATGGGGCCGGGACGAAATTCAAAATCCCCTTTTTCTTTGTTGAAAAGGGTGAGGCCAAGGATATCTGTCGGCAATAGGTCGCTGGTAAATTGAATCCGCTGAAACTTGGCTCCCAAACTGTGGGCGATGGCCCGCGCCAAAGTGGTCTTGCCTACACCGGGCACATCTTCAAGCAAAACATGACCTTCCGCAACCAAGGCCGTGACCACCGCCTGCACCACCTGCGATTTGCCCTGAAACACGGATTCGATATTGGCAATCAGCTTGCCAATCTGTTGGTGCAAGGTTTGTAATCGCTCCCCTGGGATCCGTGCTGAACCAGACCGGGTGCTGACACTCGCCATAAACCATTCCCAAAGGGGCCTATTCCACCTTACAGGCTGGATCCCATTGCCAGCTCAGGGCGGGATCCCGCTAAATCCCAGTGAAAAACCGGAGTATCATAGACCTGAGCCCTCCACAAGGATGGATATCTTGGAACTGTCTTGCAAAAGTGAATATGCTCTCCTGGCCCTTCTGGAATTGGCCCAGCACTACAGCGATGGCCAGGTGCTGCAGATTAAAGAAATTGCGGCTCATCAGTCCATACCCGACCGCTACTTGGAGCAATTGCTGGCCACCTTGCGCAGACAGGGGTTGGTGCGCAGCCAACGGGGATCCAAGGGAGGCTACTTCCTGGCCCGAGCACCCTGGCAGATCTCGCTGCTGGATGTTATCCAGGCCATCGAGGGGGAAGATCTCACCCGCTCCCGCGACTTGCCCTCGGGCGATCTCACCCCAGAGCGGGAAGTGCTCCTGAAGGCCTGGCAAGATGCCCAAGCTGCGGCGGTAGCCATTCTCCAGAAGACCACCCTACAAGACCTCTGCGACCGGCAGGCACAACAGCAACAGGCTCGGCTCATGTATTACATCTAGGCCAGAGGCTGGAGCTGGGATCCTTGGAAGGTTTTGGGTTATCCTGAAACCCACTGCTTTTTGAATTGAGCCCTTCCATGACCGTTCGCTCTTCTCGCTCTCAGGCTGCCGATACGTTTTCCGCGGAAGATTTTGCCCAGGCTTTAGACAAGCAAAACCTCAGCTTTCAACCGGGGCAGGTGGTGCAAGGCCGCATCTTCCAACATCAGAACGATGGCGCTCTGGTGGATATTGGCGGCAAATCCCCGGCCTTTTTGCCCCTCAAGGAAGCAGGGATCCGCCCAGGGGAAGATTTGAGTGCGCTCTTTCCTTTAAAGACAGAAGCCGAGTTTCTCATCCTGCGGGAAGATGCAGAAGGACAAATTGTGCTCTCGGCGCGGCGGCTGAGGCTGAAGCGGCTTTGGGAAGAGCTGGCCCAGAAGCAAGCCAACGGCCAGACGGTAACCGTTCCGGTGATCGCCACCAACAAAGGGGGGGTGGTGGTGGATGTGCAGGGGCTGCGCGGCTTCATTCCCCGCTCCCACCTCAGCCAACGGGAAAGTCTGGAGGAGTTGGTGGGGCAATCCTTGACAGCAAGCTTTATCGAGGTGAACCCAGAAGCCAACAAGCTGGTGCTCTCCCAAAGGGCGGCTGTAAAGTCCGAGAACCTGAGCCGCTACACCAGTGGCCAAGTGGTGGAAGGCAAAGTCAGCGGACTAAAACCCTTCGGTGTGTTTGTGGACTTGGAAGAAGGGGTAACCGGGCTGTTGCACATCAAGCAGGTCAGCCAAAGTTTTGTAGCCTCGCTACCGGATTTGTTCAAACCAGGCCAACGCATCAAAGCTGTTGTCATCGATGTGGATGAGGCCAAGGGACGGATGGCCCTCTCCCTGCGGGTGCTGGAAAAGCATCCGGGCGAGGTGCTGGAGCAGCTGGACAGGGTTATGGAGGAGGCCGAAGAGCGGGCCGGTAAACTCAAGGGGAGAATAACATCCGACGGCCAAGTCATCTGATCCCATCTCTGCCTCGAGTTCGGATGCAAAACCTGCAGAGGGAAAGCAAGACGCCTTACGGCAATCAGAGGAAAATCACTTCCAAGGGATCCCATACGGGATCCTTTTTTTCATCCCGTGCTCAACGCCTTACGGCAATCAGAGGAAAATCACGGTACTCTAGTACTACCCTTACTCCTGCAGGGGCCTGTGCTCAACGCCCAGGGGCTTACCTCTGACAATACCACTGGTCTTAGCCCTCTTCAGCCAGGAGGTGATTTTCGGAAGAGTTCCCAGAAGAGGGCTGGATCCCCTACCCCCGCATAGGCAACCTCGAAGGGTAGAGCTTAGGATGGCTTGACCCATCTCCTCTTTATCAGCTCTCTCGCTGCCTATGAACCTGTCATCCATTGCCAAGCCACAGCAGCTTTCTCTTTTGCTGATTGCACTTCAGCTAACTCTGGGAGCGCCGGCGACAGCTCATCCGGTCACCGGTTCTGCAACGGACTCGACGGCGGCGGCCATTCAGCGAGTAACGGAAATTCATGGCGGAGCTGGGCCTTGGGCCGTGGTCGGCTATCGCATGGGGATGCGCGCTCTGCAGGAGCTGGGCTTGATGAGTCCAACTCCCCACACTTCTAGGAACCGTTTTCTGGTGGAGGTCATTCACGAGTCGCCGGCAGAGATCCCGTTCGTGTGCATTGTGGATGGCTTGCATGCTGCAACAGGGGCCAGTTTGGGCAAGTTGAACTTGAAGCTGGTGGAGGTCGAATCTCTTGAAAAAATGCGCAGCGTGGTCATCCACCGAGAGACCGGCAAGCGGGTGGAGTTTCAAGTTTTGCCCGAGTTTATTGACAAATACCGGAACTTGCCCCCGGAACAACTGGCGGCTGCAGGGCAGGAAGTTCTTCAACTGGCCGATGAGAAGCTTTTCCGTCTCGCCATTAGCCCCTAGCAGGGAATATCGCTGCCGGATCCCTTCGGCATTCCTGAGCCAATCAGCTCCAGACCCGAGCGGGTGGCCACCTCTGCCGGATGCTCTCTTTCTGGAACTAACTCTGATTATCGTGGGCTCGCTAGGTACCCCCTAAGGGATCCGGGCTTGAGCGAATACATCTTGAGGGATCACCTTTAGATCCGGCAGGAAATCATCTTGAATGGCTTGGGATCCCGTAAAGGTGCGCGGCGGGGCATCGGGATAGAAGACGGTGATGCTCTTGGCTTGGGGATCCACAACCCAAACCCTGGGGATCCCAGCTTCTAGATAATCGCTTGCCTTCTGAGCTATGGCTCCAAAACTCTGGCCAGGAGAAAGGATCTCGATCACCAACTCGGGAATGGCAAAACAAGGTTCATCGGTCATGGCCTCAACCGGCAACCGCTCGTTAGAGATGTAAGTAACATCAGGAACTGGGATCCAGGGCTCTGCCTTTCGTGTTAAAACAACTGCCCACTCAGTATGTGCTGACCCAGGCTTAGGACACTCAGGGCTAGAGCACCAGTCCTCCAAAATTTGCCACAACACCGGTTGGAGACGAGCATGGAAGCGCTTTGGCGACATGGGTTCGTTTTTGGAGACGGCCCGCCCATCGACTAGCTCATAGACAATATCCCCCTCCGGCAAGGCCAGAAACTGTTCGGGAGTTAGCTTTTGACCTGAAATGGACAACTCTGGAGTCGATAGCATCACAGGATCCCCGTTGTTTAGGATGGCCGAATCTCTGTCTAGGCTAGCTCTGACATCCCCCACCTTCACCGTTTTGAAACAGTTGTCGAGCAGGGATCCAAATCCAGCGGCAAGATGGCTCCACTCAATTTTGGGGGTAGAGATCCCCATCTTTCTGGCACCGGCTGAGCAGAGGATGCCACTTTTCGTGAGAGGATAGGGCAACATTCAACCCAGAACCCTCTCCAGGCAACTTGAGAAGGGGGGGCTTCCAGGCTGCAGTAGCTTGAAGATGCCCGTGCTTCAATGCTTGAAAGCCGTCATCGAGAGGATCCCTATGGCTAATACCCTTTTGACCACTCTAGGCACCAGCCCCTACAGCGAGACGGTGTATGTTTTTGGGGAGCGGAAAGCCGATAGAACCCGTTATGTTGCCAAAGCCCTCTGTCAGCTCTTTGACATCGAGAGGGTGATTGTGCTGCTAACCCAAGAAGCACATGACACCCATTGGAAGCATCTACGGGACTGCCTACCCCCCCACGTGGAGAAAATTGCCAAGGCCATTCCTGAAGGGAAAACCGAGGCAGAGACCTGGGAGATCTTCGATGTGCTGGTCGATAGCATCGAGCCCCATACGCGGCTGGTTTTCGATATCACCCACGCCTTTCGCTCCATCCCCGTACTGGTGCTCTTGGGAGCCGCCCTTTTGCGCAAGGCCAAGAATGTAAATATTCAGGGGCTGTACTACGGTCTCTATCTCAAAGACCAGCAGGAAACACCCATCATCGATCTCACCCCCGCCCTTCGTCTTTTGGACTGGCTGACGGCTACCGACAAATTCATCAGCACCGGCTCGGCCTTGGAGTTGGGCCAACTTTTGGATACAGTTCAACGGGACTTTTACCGCCAACCAAAGCTCGGCAAAAGGGATCCCAGGCCCACCCGGCTGCAGAGCTTTGGACAAGCCATCCGCGACATCTCCCGTTCTCTGGAGCTGGTGAGGCCGGTCAGCCTGCAGGAGGACTTGCGCAAGTTACAAAGACACTCTACCCAGGAGTTGGCAGAAGAGGTGGGCCAATTTGCCAAGCCCTTCGGCCTGCTGCTGCAAAGCATTCAAAATAGCTACAGCCAACTGGCGCTGCCGGCAGACCAGAAGGAGGATCCCCGCGCTCAAGTTCAAAAGCACTTTCAACTGCTGCGCTGGTATGTGGAAAAGCGCTTCACCACCCAAGCCATTCTCTTGGCCCGCGAGTGGGTGGTCTCCGCCCTTTGCCTCTGTGAGGGGATCCAAAACTACCTCGAACGAGAAGCGCGGCAGGGAATTGAACACCAGTTGGGATCCCTCATCCCGCGGGAAGAGCAGCTCTTGGGAGATCTCCCTGCGACTGGATCCCTTATCCAACACCAAGAGCAGCTTCAGTCCCTGCCTCCCATTGCCGCCCATGTCCCAGATGTGCAGCAGCTAGCCAAGCTCTGGTCTCGGCTGAGCGAATACCGCAACGACGTGGCCCATGTGCAGATGAAACCCAAATCTCTACGCAGCGAAGTTCTGGAGAGCTTTGTGCTGCAGGATCTGCTGCCGAAACTGGAAGCGCTGTTTCCTGAATTGACTCGAACAGAGGGGGAATTGGAAGGGGATCCTTCCAATTCTCGGTAGGCTACCAACGTCGGCCCACCCTCAGGTTCTGGGTTTTCAATTTCGGTCCAGCGGTTGGCAGGGGCTGAGCTTGAACAAGTCCTATTGACCTGGAGAAATACTGAAAAAAACCTGAGGGCCGGTCGGGATCGGTGGACTTTGTTTTGTAGCTTCTGCAGCCGGCTATCGGGTGGCTGCTGGGGTTTTGTCTACTTTGTTTCTTGCACGTTCAGTTCTTAACTTTCCTATCTTTCCTGCGAAAACACCATGTCTTATCACTACTACTGGCAAGCAAAGCTCTGGGGCCTGCTGCATGATCCTGCCCTCAAAGCCCTCCACGACGCCTCTGGCCGCGCTAAGGAAGGGCTGTGGCCAAACCTAGCAGCGATGCAGGGGTGGATCTCGCCCAAGGCAGAGGGATCCTCTCCCATAGGCGATGCTGATCTCATCGCCTCGGCCAGCGACCGCGCGGCCATTGGCCATTTGCCCATAGCCATCAACTATCAAGTTGAGGATCGCAACTTGGGTCTTGGACTAGAAATGAGCCACTTGCTCTCCGGGCGCAAGCACTTTTGGCAATTGGCCGATGACCAACACCAAGCCCTCAAGAATGCCCACTCCCGTGCAGACTACCTGATGGAACGGGAGGAGAACGCCATCCCTGATTGGGTTCGGCAGGAGACGGATCCCCAAAAAGTGTTTTGGTGGTTTTGGCGGTGCTTTCCCCAGGCCATTTGTCAGGAGTTTGGGGATGAAAGCTTGCTGCTATTGCCGGCAGAAACCCGGCTTCCAGACGGATCCCTGTGGAGCCACGCCAGCGTCACCGCAGCCCTAGCGGGATGTTTGGCCGGCTACGACGAGCCCAAGTTCGCGCGTCCCTTCTTGGTGAGCTTTACCTTCAACCCCATCCAGGAGCTGATCAAAGCCAGCCGCAAAATGCGGGACTTTTGGGCCGGATCCTGGCTGCTGCACTACCTTTCTGCCCGCATGAGTTGGCGACTAGCTGAAAAATACGGTCCCGACTGCCTACTCTACCCCAGCCTCTATGGCCAGCCATTAATCGACTACTGGCTGCGGGAGAAGTACCCCGAATTTGAAGAATGGATCCCTCAACCTTCTGCCAACGCCCTGCTCACCGCCGGTTTTCCCAACGTGCTCCTGCTGCTGTTGCCGGAAGACCGGGTGCAAGCGGCCATGCAGATGGCGCAGCAGACCCTCAAGGAAGAATGGAAGCAGTTGGCCCAGAAGGTGCTGGATTACCTGCAGGGGGATCGCCGCTGGCTGAGGCAGTTGCACCCAGAGGACCCCACCTGGCAGGGATGGCTGGAGCACCAGTGGCAGCACTACTGGGCAGCCGTGCCCTTGGGATCCCCGGCTCACTCTCTCAAGGATACCGGCATCCTCAAGCCCCCTCAGGTTTCCATTGATGCGGATCCCTGGGTCAGTGCCCAAAACCGCACCTATCACCTAGAGGCCAAGCAAAAGCTCTTCGGGGATGAGGAGCTGGAGTTTCTGCGGGCTAGCTTTTGGGATCCCCAAAGACAACAGCGCCGCCAATACAAGGCCGGACTCAACGTGGGATCTTGGTGGGCAGCCGCAGTGGAGCAAAGTCGGCGGCTACAAGCCGCTTGTAAGCAGGCCCGCGATTGGCAGCTCCCCGTTGCCTTTGGGCCGCGCAGCACCGTTTCGGGCTTGGGGCCGGTGGTGCATCCCTCACCGCGGCAGGGGTGGATAACAGAAGGGGAGAGTCGGCGGCTTTGGCAGCGGCAGGCCGGGCTCTTCGATGGCCGGGAACAGCTCAATGCCACCGAAACCCTCAAGCGGGGCTTGTACAAAGTGCTGCCGGAGCTCTTCCGCGAGCTGGATGAAGACCAGATTGCCGCTTCTTACCCGGATCTCACGGCTGGGGTGGCTGGCTACCTCAAAACCCAAGGGCGACGGGAACGAGAGCACTTCGAGCAGGCCTGTCAGGCAGTGGAGGCCCGCTACCCGGAGGTCAGAGGGGTGCTGCGGGAAATGCGGGGCAAATGGGGGATCCCGTGGGCCGACCAGCAGAACCTGCGCTACCATCCCCGTCTGCTCAATGCTGGTTGGCTGGTGGAAGACCTGGAGCTGGACGAGGAAACGCAAAGAAGCTACCGGCAGGACATCGAGACGCTTCTAGGCCGCTACTACCCCAGCGTTAACCCCGCCAGTTGGTACGTGCTGGCTGCCGGGGATGGGGACGACATGGGCAAATGGCTCAGGGGCGAGAAGATGAAATCCTACTACGACTATCTGCCTCAACCCCTACAGCGGCTGGCCAACGGGCAAACGGAAGCCATTGGCGAGGTCTTTGGCAAGGACAAGGAGGAGCTGGAGCAAGTCAAAGACGCTTTTCAGAAGTTTGTCAAAAACAGCCGCAAGCGCATGGGGCCTGCCACCCACAGCGCCCTAAGCCGCGCCCTGCTGGATTTTTCCGGCCAGTTGGTGCCCTACCTAACAGAGCAACGCTATGCAGGCAAGCTCATCTACGCCGGCGGGGACGACGTTTTGGCCTACACCAACCTCTGGGAGTGGGATGGCTGGCTGTGGGATATTCGCCAGTGTTTCCGGGGGGGAGAGGATGACTGGCGGGAGTTTGAGAACCTGGGGGACTACTGGCAGTGGAAAAAAGGGCGGCCTCCCGAAGGTTTGAGCCGGCGCCCCCTCTTTACCCTGGGATCCGCAGCCACCATCAGCTTTGGCGTGGTGATTGCCCATCACTCGGTGCCTCTGGCCATTGCCCTGGAAAACCTTTGGCAGGCGGAAGAAGAAGCCAAGGGCCACCTCTATGCCCATGGCTGCCCCAAAGACAGCGTGCAGGTGCGGGTGCTGTTTGCCAATGGCAACCAACTGGTGAGCACCAGCAAGTTCGACACGTTCGACAAGTGGAAGGATCTCCTTGATTTTGACTGGAAGCTCATGGGCCAGCAGCAGGATCAAAGCTCCTTGTTTGAACAAGCGGCCCAGCTTTGGGAGCAACACCCAGCTCCGAGCCTAGAGGCAGTGCGTGAGTGGGCCCGGTTGTTCTGCAGCCGCCGGGAT
This sequence comes from Thermostichus sp. MS-CIW-37, assembly GCF_054060065.1. NCBI lineage: Bacteria > Bacillati > Cyanobacteriota > Cyanophyceae > Thermostichales > Thermostichaceae > Thermostichus > Thermostichus sp. MS-CIW-37. Next base: position 15,426 of record NZ_JBSSCV010000012.1, read on the forward strand.
CTCTTCAAACAGGAATCCGAGCAGAAAGAGCACTTCCAGAACAAGCTTGTGGAGTTTATTCAGCATTTTTGGCAGTACAGCCTGCCCGCCCAGCCGCAGGCGTGGGATCTGGAGATCAAAAACTGGTTCAAGTTGGCAGCTTTTGTGCTGCGCAACCGCACCGTTGCTTTGGGGAGGAACGGCCGATGAGTTGGTTTACCCTATCACCCTTGGATGTGTGGATGTTTCGAGATGCCAAGCCCTTTGCGCCGGGAGAGCGGGCCTGGGCCAATAGCAGCTTTCCCCCCAGTGGCCACACCTTGGCCGGGGCTGTTCAAGCCTACCTGGGCCAGCCGATGACGCTGCGGCTGCGGGGCCCCTTTCTCTGCCACGACGAAAGGCTCTATTTCCCTGCCCCTCTGCATCTGGAAGACGGATTCCCCCTTGTTCCCGTTCCTTGGTTGGACAAGACGGATCCCTACTTCCATTGCCACTGGGATCCCACCCGGCCAGCCCCCTTGGTTTCCCTGAGGCCAGCAGAGGAGGAACCCGAAGGCAGCCAGAGCAGCAAGAAGAAGAAAACAGGAGGCTACCTACCCTTCGAGGTGGTGCAAAAGGCGCTGGAAGGCAAAGGCTGGGATCTCAGCCAGGCCGTTAAGCCACCGCTGAAGTATGAAGTGCGGCCCCACAACACCCTGCAGGTGAGCAAGCGGCAAGTGCGAGAAGCCGATGGCTACTTTGTGGAGACCTGCATCCGTCTTCAGCCGGGCTGGAGTTTGGCCCTTTCCATCGAGTGCTGGGATCCAGATGGCGAAGCCTGGGATCCCTTGCCCCTGCAGCAAGAAGTGGTTGTGCGGCTGGGGGGAGAAGGCCACGGTGCCTTGCTAGCCCCTTGTCCGAAGTTGCAGGCGCAGTGGCAGCAGTTGCAGGCCCTTTCTCAGGCCGCCTTTTGCCAAGCCGGACGCGCTTTGGCCTACTTGGTGACCCCAGGTGTGTTCATCAAGAAGGTGGACGGGCGTTCCCTCTGCCGTGCCTGGCCCTGGGAATGGCGATTGGCCACTCCCCATCCTGCTCATTCCCTTACCGGCCCCCTGGTGAGCGTGGCCACCGGCAAGCCCGTTCCCATCAACGGCCGCCTGCGGGTAGATCACCCCCAAGAGCCGCGACAGATGAGCCTACCCGCTCCTCAAGTTTTTGCAGCGCCTCCTGGCAGTGTCTACTACCTGGAGCAACCGGCCCCCCTCAACCAAGAAGAGCCCGAGCTAGAAGATGGCCGGCTCAACGTGTTCCACCGCTGGCGGCTGTTGGGCTATAGCGAGCTCCTATGGCTGCCTTGGGCCAACTGAGTTTTGCTTTCAACCCTCCAATGCTTACTCAAAAAAGGAGAGATTTGTATGCCTTTTCAGATCGTTTACCTCCATCTGTTGACTCCCCTGCACACCGGCGGCACTGCCCAAGAAGGGAACCTCTTGGGGATTGCCCGCGAATCCCACACCCATTTGCCCTACATCCCTTCCAGCACCATTCGGGGCAGGTTGCGGGCCAGCGTGCCCGATAAAAACAAAAAATTTGAGCTCTTTGGCAACGAAATTGGGGAAGGGGATCAGCTTACCCAGGGATCCATTTGGATTGGAGATGGCTCCTTGCTTTGGATCCCGGTGCCCTCCCTTAGCCACGGGGTGGTGTGGATAAGCTGCCCGCTTCTGCTCAAGCGCTGGCTGCGGCTAACAGGCCAGAATCTGTCAGTGCCGGATCCCTACAGTACGAGCTTGAAGGCCGACCGACCCATTTACCTCAAAGATGCCATTCTCAAAGAGGGTCTTCGACAATGGTCGGAATGGAAGAGCTACACCAAAGATCCTAATATCAGTCGCGTGATTGTTTTACCCGATCAGCACTGTGCCACCCTCATTCAAATGAGCCTGTGGCGGCAGGTGAAAGTCAAGCTTAGCGAGCAAAAGGTTGTGGAAGGAGGCTTCCGCTACGAAGAGGCTATTCCTCCCGATAGCTTGATGTACTTTACCTGGGGGGTTACAGCCCAAGCAAATGGCAGTTCTCGACAGACAGCAGAAGAGTTTCAAAAGCTGCTGCAATCTAACCAGATTATGCAGATTGGCGGCCAGGAAAGCTTGGGCCGAGGCTTTGTGGAGCTGTCTTTGAACTAGATCTCAACCTAGGAGGGAGGTTTTATGAATAGCTTTGACCCGCGTACATTGGCCAAGCCCGTTTACGAATCCCTGTGCCAGCTCAGAGCGCAAACCAGGGATCCAGAAAGGCTAAAAGAGCAAAAAAACCAGGCTGTGGAGCTCTACACCTATCTTTCTACTTGGGGCCTGCTGCGCCTCAAGGCCGAAGAAGACGCCCTTAGCCAAGAGGGCAAAAAAGAGGTGGTCAAGGAGTTTTTCGATTGCCTAGAAAAGATCTCCGGTCAAAACGAAATTGCCAAATCCAACGGCCTGGATCGTCTCATGGGGTTGGGAGTTGAAGAGTACCTGGGTTTAACAGGGCTGGGACTTGCCTTGGCGCAAGAATTCAGCTTCTGGGCTACAGCCATTTACCATGACGTTAGCGGAGGGGACTAATGAGCGTAGCCATTCCAATCCAGTCTATTTCCCTGTGTGAAGGAAGCCAAGTGGTCATCCATTCGCTGACTTGGCAAGACTTTGAGAGCATCTTGGAAGAGTTAGGGGAAGACCGCCACACTCGCATTGCCTATTACAACGGCACGTTAGAGATCATGTCTCCCTTGTCCAAACATGAGCGCCCTCACCGCATTGCCGGAGATATTGTGAAAGCTCTCCTTGATTCTCAAGGGAGAGACTGGGAAGATTTTGGCTCAACAACCCTTAAAAAGTCTGGCAGTGCTGGGGTGGAGCCTGACACCTGCTTTTATGTCCATCACCTAGAGCAGGTGCGAGGGTGTGAGGGAAGGATCGATGTCGATCTGTTGCCTCCGCCTGATCTGGCCATTGAGTCCGACGTTACTTCCCGGACCTTTATCGATGCCTATAAAGCTATTGGCGTGCCCGAAGTTTGGATCTTGGGTGAGCGAAGTTTACGGATATTTATTCTGCAGGGAGAAGACTACGTAGAATCGAGCTGCAGCCGACTTTTCCCAGACTTTGACATCCCCAGGCTTGTGCCTCAACTCATTCGACGCGCCTTAGAAATTGGCACCAGCACTATGTTGCGCGAATTTCGGGAAACGCTTCGCAATTCCTAATACTGCTTTCCATCTTTAGGAGAAGATCAAATGCCTAGCAATCGTCCTGCCAACGCTCCACAACCTTCTCCCTGGCTAGGGCATCTCTTGGATCCCAACCCCAGCCCAGATCCCACAGCGAGCTTTATTGAATATCTGCGTTGGATGAGGGCTCCAGCAACTCCTTTCAAAGACGGAGCCAAAGTCGATCTGGTGCACCAGGCAGAAGCAAAGGCAAACTACGGAGCGCGCCTGCAAGTTCTAAATGCTCGCATCAAACGCATTGCCGGAGAAAAAAACACTTTTCAGGTCACCTGTCCCTGGCGAATTCGGGTAGGCGGAGCCAAAGGCCCGGAGAGCATGCTGCTGCCCGCTTTTGATCACTTAGGGATCCCTTACCTTCCCAGCTCCACCTTGCGGGGGGTAGCCCGCGCCCAGGCTATTCGAGAGTTGATGCAGAAGCGCAATCTGTCTTGGGAGGAGGCAGATAAAGCAGTGGCACCCTGGCTTGGGCATCTAGAAGCTGAGGACAAAGATAGTGCTGGCAAGGTGATCTTTTTAGATGCCTACCCTGTGCCGACCAGGACTCAAAGACAAGGGGATCCCGATAATTCCAGAACAGGAGGTCTAGCTGTCGATATTGCCAATAATATCTGGAAGTGGAACGGTCAAAATCTTGAATACTCACCTAATCCCAACCTCTTCTTTTCTCTCAAGCAAGCCACTTTTTTGATTGGCCTGCGTAAAGGGCCAGGCTGCACCGACGAGATGTTGGCCCAAGTGAAAGAATGGCTCATCCGCGGGCTGGAGCAAGGAGTGGGATCCCAAGTCAATACCGGCTACGGTCGGCTGATTCAAACTGGCAAAACTCTATCTCAATACAAGGGAGAATTCTTGCGGCTGCCTTTTAAGCTGAAGGGTCAGTTGATCCACGGGCGACAAGTGGTCAACTGGAGACCTGATAAGAACCGGTATGACAACAAATCAATTGCCGAAGTCCGACCGGTAGCCTTTAAGAACATGCTGCGCTACTGGTTTCGAACCTTTGCCCTGGGTGTTTTGCCCGTGAAGCAGGTGCAGGAATGGGAGGGGCAACTTTTTGGGGCCATCACTCCCCAGCAAAAACACAGCTGGATCCACGTGGATCTTTTGAAGGGGCGAGTAACTCAACCGGAGCCGGAACCCAATCAAGCAGGAAAGGGGAAGCCTGCCGGACGGCAAGAAGGGATCCTCATTCTCAGCCTTTCTGAGGAGTGCCAAAACTATGCTTCAAAGGAGAAGCAGGAAGCGGTGCAAAAGCTCTTTCGGAATCTAACCTGGATGCTGTTTCACCTGGGAGGTATTGGCCAGGGGGCAAGAAGGCCCTGCTACTCTCGCCAAGACCGCGGTAGAGCTCCTTGGTGGCGGGGATCCACCCTCATTCCCAACTCCGAAGATTCATTTTGGAATCTGCCAGAGTCGGTAGAGGAATTCCAGAAACTCTTTCAGAAGCGGCTGCGGGGCTTTTTTGAAGCACTCCAGGTTTTGACTGGGCAGGCCATTGATCCCAGCAATCCCGGGAGCTTTGGTCAGGTCAGCAAAGAAAAGTTGCCTGAAGCTGTGGATGCCCATTGCAGGATTGTAGTCTGCAGCGGCCCAAAAGAGTTTAATAAGCCCTATGCTTTGGCTGTTTTGCACAAGGTAGGCAAGATAGCGCCAGGAAAATACGACAAGTTTCTCTGCGGCGACACAGGCACGCCGTCCCCTGTTTGGATTGCAGATTTGGATGACTATCAGGTGGTTACCGTTTTTAGGGCAACGGTGAATCCTAGGAAAAGTTATCTTGAACAGCTCAGGAAAAATGCTGATGATTTTGGAATAATCTGGCCCTTGAAGTAGAGATCTTGGAGAATCTCTGGAGGAATAAAATGTCCAAAAAGAGGATCAATGCCAAAGTTCTTAGAAACCTTGTTACAGCTGTGGTCAACGGCTCGATCACGCTGGCCATCCTGCTAATTGCTCCTTTGGGATTGGCAGCCGTGATTACCAATACCATTCTTGTCGCGATTGCCAGCTTCTTTTCGGGCAGTCTGGCCGAGATCGTGATGGATTTCTTGTCAAGTCCTGAAATTGATGTGGAGATTTTACCGGAGCGTGGCCGCTCTAAACCCGGCAATGCCATAGATCAGAGGCGAGGCGCTGAAGATCTGCGTCGTCATGACGAATAATGCGAACTTTATATGTCTCTCAGCAGGGGTGTAGGCTAAGCCTTAAGCAAGAGTTCGTAATGGTCTATTTGGGCGAGTCGCTCTTGCAGGAGGTGCCTCTACCCTTGCTGGAGCAAATTTTAATCTTTGGCCGATCCCAGGTGACTACCGATGTTGTGAGGGAGTGCTTGAAGCGCAATATCCCCATTGCCTACCTCTCCCGGCTCGGCTATTGCTACGGTCGCCTCATTCCCATTGAAAGGGGCTACCGCCGCCTGGCCCATTGGCAACAGGCGCTCCCTGAAGCATGGAGACTGCAAACAGCAGCCCAAATAGTGCGAGCTAAGCTCCTCAATGGCCGCGTGCTGTTGATGCGACAACTTAGGCAGCGCCCCAGCGAAACCAGGGATCTAACCCTGCGCAGCCTGGAACACTTGGCCGCTCAAGCTCTGCAGGCTACTTCGCTGGATCAATTGCGAGGCATTGAAGGGATCGGCGCAGCTTTGTATTTTCCCGAATTGGGCAATTGCTTACAACAAAAAGGATTTGTTTTGATCAAGCGCACCCGACAGCCGCCCACCAATCCAGTGAATGCCATGCTCAGCTTTGGCTACATGGTGCTCTGGAACCACCTATTAACCTTAATTGAGCTGCAAGATTTGGATCCCTATCAAGGTTGCCTACATGCCAGCAGCGAACGCCACGCTGCTTTGGTTTCCGATTTGCTGGAAGAGTTCCGAGCGCCTATTGTGGACTCACTGGTACTGTGGCTGGTCAACAGCGGTGTTATGGATATCCAAGAAGACTTCGAGTATCGAGATGGGGGCTGTTTTCTCAGCGATGCTGGCAGAAAGAAGTATCTCAAAGCTTTTCTCCAGAGAATGGAGGGATCCATCCAAACCCCCGATGGGGATCAACCCCGCTGGGATTTGCTGACGCAGCAGGTTAAGAAATTTAAGCATTCTGTCTATAATCCTCAAGACCTGTATCAGCCTTACCGGATTCGCTGATGTTTCTTTATGTCGTTACCTACGACACCCCTTGTGATAAGCGCCGCAAGAAAATTGCCGACCTGCTAGAAGGCTACGGCAAGCGCGTGCAATACAGCGTGTTCGAGTGTGTCCTCGACAAAGACAAGTTCGAGGAGCTCAAGCTACGGCTCCGGAAAAGGGTCAAGCCCGATGAAGACAGCGTCCGCTTCTATCCCCTCACCAGCCACGCCCTTGACCAAGTGGAAATCTGGGGTGGGCCCCCCTTAACTGCACCCCCCCACTCGATCGTTGTCTAGCTCAAGCAACTCTCCACCCACTTCAGTACTTGATGTTCTCAAAAGCACACAAAAACGGTATCAACGCTTTTGCGAGCGCCTCGCCAAAACCCGCAAAGGCCGATTCTTTCGTTGACCCGCTCGATGCCTTGCGCCACAAGGCTTTCAGGCCTCTCACCCCCCTCTCCCAAGCTCTTTTTTGCCCTCTTCGACCGACCCCCTCGCAAATGGGTCTTGCATTCCTTGCCCTGCTTGGGTTTAATAGGGGTAGAGTTCCCCCTTCGGGGGGATCCCTAGAAATTGGAAACAATGGTATGGCAGAGTATCTAGGTAGAAGATATCACATTGAGTTCCCCCTTCGGGGGGATCCCTAGAAATTGGAAACTGCTTTTTGTTTGCTAGATATAGCTTTGATGAAGCCTGGGTTCCCCCTTCGGGGGGATCCCTAGAAATTGGAAACAAGCGTAAGGAGGGCTTGAGTAATCCTTTCCGCGGGGCGTTCCCCCTTCGGGGGGATCCCTAGAAATTGGAAACTAATAACACGGTTTATGCAGTAGATAAAGTTGGTCTTAGAGTTCCCCCTTCGGGGGGATCCCTAGAAATTGGAAACCTACCAGACGAGAAATCGCCGATAAAATTATCAGAGGTCGTTCCCCCTTCGGGGGGATCCCTAGAAATTGGAAACCTGCGAGTATATCCGCAGCGTCGCCTTGATCTTGGGGTTCCCCCTTCGGGGGGATCCCTAGAAATTGGAAACTGCAATTCTGCTCCAGGTTCGGTTTGACTGCTGCTGTTCCCCCTTCGGGGGGATCCCTAGAAATTGGAAACTTGAGGAAAAGCTGTGTTACAAAGGTAGGGAAGTTGACTCAATGAAAGTTCCCCCTTCGGGGGGATCCCTAGAAATTGGAAACAAGTCAGAATGTCAGCAAAGTGAAGTAGTACCCATCAAGTTCCCCCTTCGGGGGGATCCCTAGAAATTGGAAACTTGAGGATGGCTCGCTGACCATCAACGATCCGCTGTTCCCCCTTCGGGGGGATCCCTAGAAATTGGAAACTTCCCGTAAATCATCCGAACACCGCGGGGTGTTCGTTGAAGTTCCCCCTTCGGGGGGATCCCTAGAAATTGGAAACCTCTTAAATTTGATAGGAGTAAATCTGTGTTTAAAAGTTCCCCCTTCGGGGGGATCCCTAGAAATTGGAAACACGCTTATAATGATCAATCAGTGGAGAGAAAAACCAGTTCCCCCTTCGGGGGGATCCCTAGAAATTGGAAACAGGTGAACAACTATCCTACCTAAAATAAAAAGGCTGGTTCCCCCTTCGGGGGGATCCCTAGAAATTGGAAACATGAACCGTCCTGCACTGTGGATTTGCATAGCCAGTGGTTCCCCCTTCGGGGGGATCCCTAGAAATTGGAAACTAGAAAGCTTATCCAGAGCCTGTTCTAGCCAATCCTGTTCCCCCTTCGGGGGGATCCCTAGAAATTGGAAACCACCGAGGAGTCGGAGGAAGTACCACACGGACTTCTGGTTCCCCCTTCGGGGGGATCCCTAGAAATTGGAAACTGATTCCAGACGATAAACCCATCTTTGTCCACCGCAATGTTCCCCCTTCGGGGGGATCCCTAGAAATTGGAAACGAACTTTTAACCCGGCTGGATCGGGCTCAGGAACAAGGCAGTTCCCCCTTCGGGGGGATCCCTAGAAATTGGAAACGAGCATAAAGCTTCTCCCATCCGGTTTCCCGGATAAACCAGTTCCCCCTTCGGGGGGATCCCTAGAAATTGGAAACTTGAGCTGGATCTTGTTAATGTTCATATCGCACCTGTTCCCCCTTCGGGGGGATCCCTAGAAATTGGAAACATCATCCACCTCTCCCTAAAGTAGAAGACGGTAGCGAAGAGTTGTTCCCCCTTCGGGGGGATCCCTAGAAATTGGAAACACCTGCTCTACTACAACGTCGCAGCAAAGGCCCAGTGTTCCCCCTTCGGGGGGATCCCTAGAAATTGGAAACATTCTCAGCAACACTCGTGTATTGCAATACAGTATTCTCGTTCCCCCTTCGGGGGGATCCCTAGAAATTGGAAACATCAAGTACGGGCAGCGACGAGTTAACCTCGTCCACCTGGTTCCCCCTTCGGGGGGATCCCTAGAAATTGGAAACGTTCTGAAACACCGTGCCAGAAAAAGTTCTCTAAGAGGTTCCCCCTTCGGGGGGATCCCTAGAAATTGGAAACCGTCGTATTCGACGGGAAGGAGGTAGTACGCGTATAGTTCCCCCTTCGGGGGGATCCCTAGAAATTGGAAACTAGAGCAGGTACCTTCATGATTACCTCTCCCTTTATGTTCCCCCTTCGGGGGGATCCCTAGAAATTGGAAACTGCAGCCCTGTCTTTGGGTGTTACGCGTTGAAAACACCCTGTTCCCCCTTCGGGGGGATCCCTAGAAATTGGAAACAAGGTATTTAACCCCCCGCTTGGTGTACACTGTATGAAGTTCCCCCTTCGGGGGGATCCCTAGAAATTGGAAACAGGACACCACTAGAACGTTCCCTCTACGGACCTTAAACAGCGTTCCCCCTTCGGGGGGATCCCTAGAAATTGGAAACACACCACAGCCCCTTTGATTGTCTCTGCAGGGAAGATGTTCCCCCTTCGGGGGGATCCCTAGAAATTGGAAACGATGTCTATAGCTAAATGTATAAGCAGCTACAGGACTATCGTTCCCCCTTCGGGGGGATCCCTAGAAATTGGAAACTTGATTTTTATTCTCCTCATTGGCTTTAGCTTCTGGTTCCCCCTTCGGGGGGATCCCTAGAAATTGGAAACACCCATCACGGTGTTTATCGCGGTATGGAACCGCGATGTTCCCCCTTCGGGGGGATCCCTAGAAATTGGAAACCGGAAATCCACCCGGTCTGCCATACCAACCAATCTTGTTCCCCCTTCGGGGGGATCCCTAGAAATTGGAAACATTACTGAAGCTAAGAAACGTGAAGACAGAAAATGGGTTCCCCCTTCGGGGGGATCCCTAGAAATTGGAAACTTGTTGATTTAGTTGGCGAGCTGGTTCAGTTTGCTGATCGTTCCCCCTTCGGGGGGATCCCTAGAAATTGGAAACGGTAGCAAGAGCAAGGAGTCAGTTGTATACTCAGTGTTCCCCCTTCGGGGGGATCCCTAGAAATTGGAAACTCCTGGGTGTGTTTGGGGAGGCTAGGTTAGGTTAGAGTTCCCCCTTCGGGGGGATCCCTAGAAATTGGAAACATGAAGGCACTCCTTATAATTATGCAACTACCCTAGGTGTTCCCCCTTCGGGGGGATCCCTAGAAATTGGAAACAGCAAGCTGAACATCATTGAGGGACTTGACGTACTCAGTTCCCCCTTCGGGGGGATCCCTAGAAATTGGAAACCAAGCCTGCACGGCCATCCATCCCAGTGCCCCTATGTTCCCCCTTCGGGGGGATCCCTAGAAATTGGAAACAAGTACCCCCTTTTGGACATACGTGTCCCTTGTTTGGTTCCCCCTTCGGGGGGATCCCTAGAAATTGGAAACAGCTAGACGTTCTAACATTCGTCGAGATTTTAATCAGTTCCCCCTTCGGGGGGATCCCTAGAAATTGGAAACTTTGAAAGGCAGGCTACCGTTATTCCCTGCCTAAGGGTTCCCCCTTCGGGGGGATCCCTAGAAATTGGAAACTTTACTCCCTTAAAGCGTGACTCTTGGTGAAATAAAAAGTTCCCCCTTCGGGGGGATCCCTAGAAATTGGAAACTTCAACTGCTCCGCCTGTCGAGCAGACAGTTTCAAGGGTTCCCCCTTCGGGGGGATCCCTAGAAATTGGAAACTACGCCTCTAGCCTCCCGTAGTTACAACGGTAGACGGAAGTTCCCCCTTCGGGGGGATCCCTAGAAATTGGAAACACGCCTACCAAATCCCCGGTTCCAAACCGGTTGTTGAGCCAGTTCCCCCTTCGGGGGGATCCCTAGAAATTGGAAACAGGTAGCCACCCCCATCTCTCCAGGCCCTTCTAGCCGTTCCCCCTTCGGGGGGATCCCTAGAAATTGGAAACTGCAGGGCCTCGGAAGGACGCAACGATGTGGGATCCCTGGCTGTTCCCCCTTCGGGGGGATCCCTAGAAATTGGAAACATACATTTCCGTCTCGTTTTACGTTCCTGATTTGGAAGTTCCCCCTTCGGGGGGATCCCTAGAAATTGGAAACACTGTAACGTCAAGTTCAACAATAACAGAATCATTTGTTCCCCCTTCGGGGGGATCCCTAGAAATTGGAAACAACGTGCACCTTTCTGTGTTAGCTCCGCCTTCCGACGGTTCCCCCTTCGGGGGGATCCCTAGAAATTGGAAACGTCCAGTACTTCCTGGAAGTTCAGGAGCCCCGCTTCGGTTCCCCCTTCGGGGGGATCCCTAGAAATTGGAAACTATAGGCTTGGGCAACAGAACGGGCATCGGTTTTACAGTTCCCCCTTCGGGGGGATCCCTAGAAATTGGAAACTCCTAACTTTGGCAGGGAATCACTAAACCTGCCTTTCAAAAGTTCCCCCTTCGGGGGGATCCCTAGAAATTGGAAACAACTACTTGGTTACGGGAATGTAAAAAGAGACTTCTGTTCCCCCTTCGGGGGGATCCCTAGAAATTGGAAACTCGATGATACTCACCATACGCAGAGCTGCGTTGATGATAGTTCCCCCTTCGGGGGGATCCCTAGAAATTGGAAACAAGCTGAATGCAGTCCGAGAGGCTCTCGAACTGTAGTTCCCCCTTCGGGGGGATCCCTAGAAATTGGAAACCATTCGGCTATAGGATTATTAGTGATCTTAAATAATGTTCCCCCTTCGGGGGGATCCCTAGAAATTGGAAACCTTGGTACATAACGGAAAGAGCAGTGGCGCATATACAGTTCCCCCTTCGGGGGGATCCCTAGAAATTGGAAACTTGTATTTAAATACTTTATTTTGATTAATTATTGTCACTGTTCCCCCTTCGGGGGGATCCCTAGAAATTGGAAACTTCCAACAACAACGTTGGGTACGCTTGACTAAGCGTGTTCCCCCTTCGGGGGGATCCCTAGAAATTGGAAACCACCCATCACGACGACTATCGCGATAGGGAGCGGCAAGTTCCCCCTTCGGGGGGATCCCTAGAAATTGGAAACATCTATTGGCAAATTGGTCTTGTTCTAGTAGATCTTCGGTTCCCCCTTCGGGGGGATCCCTAGAAATTGGAAACAAGCTAACCTGATTGTTAATGTAGTGTGCGAAGATGTTCCCCCTTCGGGGGGATCCCTAGAAATTGGAAACTTGAGCTTATTCAGTTGATTCAATTGATCGCTGGACAGGTTCCCCCTTCGGGGGGATCCCTAGAAATTGGAAACGGCCTGGGCTTTCAGCGCTTTTTGGAACGCTTTGGCCATGTTCCCCCTTCGGGGGGATCCCTAGAAATTGGAAACATGGCTAGACTGGCTCTGATCTGTCATTTATTTTCTGGTTCCCCCTTCGGGGGGATCCCTAGAAATTGGAAACAATTTGATTGGCAAAATCTTTCTTATCTATTAGTGAAACACAGTTCCCCCTTCGGGGGGATCCCTAGAAATTGGAAACGCTCTTTGACTCCAGTTGGTTTCGTACGAAACGAAGAGTTCCCCCTTCGGGGGGATCCCTAGAAATTGGAAACCTACTGTACCCAGAATGGCTGCGATATCCCTAATATATTGTTCCCCCTTCGGGGGGATCCCTAGAAATTGGAAACGTTACTCGCTGGAAACACCCTACTTCCCCACAATGGCAGGGGTTCCCCCTTCGGGGGGATCCCTAGAAATTGGAAACCATAAAGAACACCCAGGTTTTCATACCTGGGTGTCTTTTGGGGTTCCCCCTTCGGGGGGATCCCTAGAAATTGGAAACCTGTTAAACTAGAGCAACTGGTCCAACTGACGCAGTTGATGTTCCCCCTTCGGGGGGATCCCTAGAAATTGGAAACTCCATTTGTCAAGTGTACCTACCTCTTCGAGGTACCACCCGTTCCCCCTTCGGGGGGATCCCTAGAAATTGGAAACACCCAGAGCGTATTCTAGCCAATCCTGTCCTTTTGCAAAGTTCCCCCTTCGGGGGGATCCCTAGAAATTGGAAACATGGATCTCATTTACGAATACGAATACAACCCAAGTTCCCCCTTCGGGGGGATCCCTAGAAATTGGAAACCAATATCCCATTGGGCTGACTACTAGTGCAGCTCAAGTTCCCCCTTCGGGGGGATCCCTAGAAATTGGAAACCTGCGTTACGTCAAACTCATGCGGTTTTGTGGCCGTTGGTGTTCCCCCTTCGGGGGGATCCCTAGAAATTGGAAACACGATAAAAGCACCCCGATAGTCCACAATTGCAGGGCGTTCCCCCTTCGGGGGGATCCCTAGAAATTGGAAACAACCGGTTCGGTATGGGTGTTCAGAACTACTTTGGGTTCCCCCTTCGGGGGGATCCCTAGAAATTGGAAACAGTCTATAAATTCGTATCTAAACAATTTATATAAGTAGTTCCCCCTTCGGGGGGATCCCTAGAAATTGGAAACACGATGAATGGAAAGACACTCAAGCACCATTTATAGCGTTCCCCCTTCGGGGGGATCCCTAGAAATTGGAAACTTTTCCTAAGGTGCTCTCTTACGGAGTTTAAGGGAGTGAGTTCCCCCTTCGGGGGGATCCCTAGAAATTGGAAACAACCCAGGTCTGCTTGCTGTAATTCCAGTAGTAGTTGTTCCCCCTTCGGGGGGATCCCTAGAAATTGGAAACTGTTATTAGCATTGACTTGCACAATTGGTATTTAAAGTTCCCCCTTCGGGGGGATCCCTAGAAATTGGAAACTTGTAGTGTGGTAGGTAACAGTACTGTACTGTTCCACGATGTTCCCCCTTCGGGGGGATCCCTAGAAATTGGAAACTATCAACCTGACCCAGCAGATGGTTGACCAGCTAAACGTTCCCCCTTCGGGGGGATCCCTAGAAATTGGAAACATTATTCGGATTAAATCGCGGAGGAGTTCACAGCGTTGTGCGTTCCCCCTTCGGGGGGATCCCTAGAAATTGGAAACTCGTCTCTAGGGCGTCCACTCCTGATGGCCCAGTCCCGCCAGGTTCCCCCTTCGGGGGGATCCCTAGAAATTGGAAACATTGGCCAGTCAGATCAGAGCGGCTGGCATACGGGAAGTTCCCCCTTCGGGGGGATCCCTAGAAATTGGAAACTTGCGGATGGTTCAGCTCATCTAAACTCAACAAAGGCTGTTCCCCCTTCGGGGGGATCCCTAGAAATTGGAAACAGGCTTGACCTCCGCACCAACGGTGAGGGTGCAAACTCACGTTCCCCCTTCGGGGGGATCCCTAGAAATTGGAAACTTGACCTTCTCCTCTGCCGGCTGGCAGCTCTGCTCGGTTCCCCCTTCGGGGGGATCCCTAGAAATTGGAAACCCTCAATGGTCAACCACTTGTTGCGATGCGGAATCGCAAGTTCCCCCTTCGGGGGGATCCCTAGAAATTGGAAACTTGTTTATCCCTGAAGAAGGGAGGTTGAGTATGGAACCTGTTCCCCCTTCGGGGGGATCCCTAGAAATTGGAAACGTGTGGGTGGGGGAGGGACTACCTTAGAGGGTTCTGCCCATCGTTCCCCCTTCGGGGGGATCCCTAGAAATTGGAAACTTCAAACTTGCGGAGCAGGCCCGCGCGATCCAGCATCGTTCCCCCTTCGGGGGGATCCCTAGAAATTGGAAACTTATGATGCGGAGCACCTTGTCCCTCGGTGTGCCTATATAGTTCCCCCTTCGGGGGGATCCCTAGAAATTGGAAACTTTTGGTTCTGCAGGCTTTGGTTTGTCGGCAAAGGACTGTTCCCCCTTCGGGGGGATCCCTAGAAATTGGAAACGTGTGTGGGTGGGGGAGGTTAGGGAATTACTTTACAGTAGTTCCCCCTTCGGGGGGATCCCTAGAAATTGGAAACACGTTTATGGTGACTGGCGCAAATATTTGCGTGACTGGTTCCCCCTTCGGGGGGATCCCTAGAAATTGGAAACATATAGAAGGTGACCGAGACGTACCCTACTCCGCAGGGAAGTTCCCCCTTCGGGGGGATCCCTAGAAATTGGAAACCCTATAGCCACAAAAAATCCCCCGCCAATAAGGCGGGGTTTTTCCTTCGGGGGGATCTATAGAATTGGAAACCTAGGGATCCCCAGTTGGAGAGAAATTGGAAACAGAGAAAAGATTAGAGTAAAGCCGGTGCTGCTCGGCAGAGGCCAGGCAGCGCTGTTGGTGCTCAGGCCACTCCTGGAGGGCTAGTTTTTGTTGTTCCTGGAGAAGGGTTTGTAGGTCTGAGTCTGCAGGCAGCTCGCCTTGCAAAACCTGCAAATCGTTAAAGCGGCCCAGTTGATCCTGCAAGCACTTCAGGGTTGCTATCCAATCTTGCATGGTTTCCCCGTAAAAGGGCGCAAAAAACTCCACCTGATAGCGCAGCCGCTTGGTGGCCTTGCGCAGCTCGTGCAGTTGCTCAGCCTGGGCTTCCGTTGCGGGGAAAGCAGGGATCCGCCAGCCTGGCTGCAGCAGCCACTGGGCCAGCAGAGGAGTCAGCAAGTGGGGCAAGCTTTCCGGCAAAGGCAGCTCCGCCTGGGGCTTATAGCGGGGGTGAGCCAGCCACTGCTCGCAGGCAGCTTGAAACGCCAGGAAGTCAGCATCTTCAAGAATGCGGCGGGAGCGTTTCTCGGCTTGGGTTCGACGTTGCTGCAGATCTTGTTTTAGCTTCTCCAGTTCTGCCTGCTGGGCTGCCGGGATCCCTTCCCAACAAGGTTCCTGCAGGATTTCCAGCAGCACGTCCAGATCCCGCTGCTTGCCCAAAGCACTGGCCAGCTTTTGCAGGCGTTTGGGCTTGAGAGGCTTGGGCAGCCGGACGGATCCCTGAAATACCTGCACCCAGGTGCCAATACGGCGCAGGGTCACCCGGATTTGGTGCAGAGACTCTGCCGCTTCTGGATGCTGAGCCAGAACTCGCTTTACGTGTTTCTGCAGCCGCTGCCATTGCTGGCTCAACAGCTGGTGGGCCCAGGCGGCCACGGTTGGCAAGGGCGCAGATGAGGGCAAGGTCAAGTGCAAGGACTCCGTCCCGCTGACGCGAAAGGACTCCGTCCCGCTGACGCGAAAGGACTCCGTCCCGCTGACGCGATCGGTTTTCAGCTCAGCAGCAACAGCGTCCACAGCCAGTCTCCTCTACCCAAAACGAGAACCAAGAGGGCAGCAGGCTCTTTTCACATAGGTCATCCAGAATAGCTTGAGGTTACCCCCGCCTCTTCCTTTTTAACCTAATCTTAACCTTGGTAAACCGAGCAGGCTGTGGCCAGGGAAACTGTCGCGAGCTTTGGCCTGTCGCGCCATTCCCGTCAGCGGAACAGAGCATGACTCTAGTCAATAATAAGCTCAACTATACTGAAAATAATGTATAATATGTTCAGTACGGATTACTACCAGTTGATCTTTCTGTTTACTTTCGAGTCTGCCAACATGGTAGCCAAAGCAAAGCAGAAAATTGGTAGTAAGACGACACGGAAACTGCGCTTTGGGTATTCTACTCAAAGCTTTGCGGGATACCGCCATTCTGGTTGGAAACAAACAGAATGCTATCGCTGCATAGTTGAACAGTGATGTTCAGCAATGTTCAGCGTAAATGTATCAGTCTAGGGCTCCCGGCCTGCTGTCGCAAGTGGTAGGCGGGGTTCGACCACTGACCAGAGGCGGGCAGCCACCTCTGCGGGGGATCCCTGGGCGTCAATGCGGACAATCCGCTGTGGTTCTGCGGCGGCCAGAGCCTGGAACCCTTGGTAGACGCGGCGGTGGAACTCCAGGTGTTCTTGTTCGAGCTTGTCGCAAGACCCTGACCGCGCCAGCCCCACCTCGGGGGGCAGATCCAGCCACAGGGTGAGATCCGGCTGTAGCCCGTCGGTGACCCATCGGTTGAGCTGCCGGATCAGATCCAGATCTATGCCCCGGCCATAGCCTTGATAGGCCAGGGTGGAATCGGTAAAGCGGTCGCAAACCACCACCTGCCCTGCCGCCAGAGCCGGCGCGATGACTTTGCTCACGTGTTCAGCCCGATCCGCCGCGTACAGGAGCAACTCCGCCAGAGGGCTAAAGGGATCCCCGTGCAGCAACAGCTCCCGCAGCGTTTTGCCCAGCGCCGTGCCCCCCGGCTCGCGGGTACACAGGCAAGCGTAGCCTTCTTGGCGCAGCCGCTCAACCAAGAGGGCCTGTTGGGTGGTTTTGCCCACCCCTTCCCCGCCTTCTAGGGTGATGAACACACCGTCGTCCTGATACATTCACGCTGAACTCTCCTGAACATGGTTCAGGAAAGAAGCGATCGCATCCTGCCTATCTCTGTTCGCGTCAGCGGGACGGAGTCCAAACAGGAAGGCGGTATCCCGCAAAGCCCTGAGGAATACCCCCCGAGCGCTTTCCCCCTTCACTTCCCGGCAACCGTTGCGGTGGACTCAAGGATCAGGGGGAAACTTGGTCTACTATATCCCTCTCAATGACTTTTGCCAAACCGCCTAAAGCTCAGTAAATTCAGCAAAGTTCAGGGTTTTGGGGGTTAGAGGCATGCTCTGCAGGAGGGTTAGCGCAGGTTGAGTTGGGGCTGCAAATTAAAGGAGTGCCCCGGCACCACCACGTAGACGTCGGGGATGTTGGTGGGCTCCAGGCTTTGCAGGGCTAACCCTTCGATGTTGGAGCGCAGGGCGTTGTTGATGGTGGCTTCCAGTTGGGACAAAACCTGCGCCTCGTTGCCCTGAGCGGCCAAGCCAGGAAACTGGCTGTACACGGCGCGCGCCAAGCTGCTGGCCAAGGGGAGCTGGATCAGGGTGAGGTTGGATCCCCCCAGCTGGGGGCCCAAGGTGTTGGCCCGGCCGCGGATGCCCAAAGCTTGGAGGGCATTGGCCGTTTGGCTGACGGGGATGGTGCAAGTATCCATCTTGTAAACGGGCACTGAGGCCATGGTCAGAGCAGAAACGCTGGTCAGTTGCACCACAGTAAAGGAGGCAGTGCCGTTATAGGCAAAGCAAAAATCGCGAAAGGCTGCGGGCACATTGGCAGCGCGGATGGGGCGCTCATCGTCAAAGCCGCCCGACTCGGCGAAGATGTTGCGGATAGCGAATCCCCCGAAGAAGGCCAGCAGGGCCACCACCAGCAGGATCGTCAGATCGGAGGAGGAGACCCCCCCGCTGGAGCTGCCGCCTCGCCCACCACCGCCATATCCCCCACCGCCAACATAGCTGGAGGTGTAGCCGTAAGCCGCGGAACGGCTGTAGTCACTGCGGTAGCCGGATTCCCCAAGGACTCCGTCCCGCTTACGCGAGCGGCCAGCAAAGGACTCCGTCCCGCTACCGCGAAAGGCAGAGGAACGGGCGGATCCGTCGTAGCTGCGGTTGCTGGAGACAGAACGGCGGGGAACTAGCGCTTGCCCAGGGCGCTCACCGGCTCCTCCTGCAGCGGCTTTCTGCCCCCCCTTTTCGCTGTCAACACGAGACCCCTCGTCTCGGCCAGTCTGGGGGGAGCGGTTGGAAGGGCGAGAAGTGGCCCCTTGCGCGGACTCCCTGTAGCTATCCCGCCCATTCTCCAAGGACTCCGTCCCGCTACCGCGATCGTCCAGCCAATCCTCTGCGCCCACAAAGGTTGAGCCCTCTTCCGGCAAAGGGGGTGGGGAACGACGACTTTGCCGCTCCCTTCCTTCACCAGAGTTTGCAACCGAGGAGACCGCGGCTTCCTCACCGGCAGAATCCGGGGAATGGCGGCTGGGATCGGGGGCAGCAGTCCGTTCCGCTGCTGCAATGGGATCTTGATCCTCAAACTCAGAAAAACCCATAGTTCTTCGAGCGCTCCCCTCAGCTGCCAAGGCAAGACGGCTTTCAATTTCACTCCCCCGAAGGGAAGGGACTATTGTATCCTAGCAGCTCCCCAGCCAGGACATCGGATGCTATTCCTGGGATCCAAGCCAGCCCATACGCTTCTCCAGGAGAGGCAACTGCGCTTTCAAGGCGCGCAAGGCTCGGCCTCGGTGGCCGATGGCCTCTTTTTGAGCTGGGCTCATCTCGGCAAAGGTTAGTCCCACTTCGGGCACCCAAAACAGCGGGTCATAGCCAAACCCTCCCTCTCCCCGCGGCTGGGTCAAGATCTCCCCCGGACATACCCCTTCCACCAGGGCATGCACTACACCTTGGGGATCTACCAGGGCGATGGCGCAGTGAAAGGTGGCTCGGCGATTTGGGATCCCTTCCATTTCCCTAAGCAACCGCTCGATGCGGGCAGCATCGTTGGGGGCATAGCGAGCCGAGCGGATCCCAGGGGCACCGCCAAGGGCTTCTACCGCTAGGCCGGAATCGTCGGCAATGGCCCACTCCCCCAGAGACTTGGCCACGGCTCTGGCTTTGAGAAGGGCATTTTCGGCAAAGGTGGTGCCGGTTTCTTCCACCTCAATTTCTGAGGGCATGCGGCGCAGCTCCCAAGTGGGGGCATGGGTCTGGAAGAAGGCGTTGAACTCGCGCCATTTGCCAGGGCTGCTGCTGGCCAAGATCAAAGGACGGGTCATGGAAGGTTCCTACGAATCGTATGGATGTAGCGGAAAGCTGAGGAGGCGGAAGACGACTCAAGGGATCCCTACCTAATGGATCTCGAGAACCATGTTGTGCAGGGCTGTGTTAATCACCAGGGTGGATCCCCATCGCTCTACCTTGCCCCCATCCCAATGCATGTGTCCGCAGATGTAGTAGCGCGGCTGCAGCTGTTCCAAAAGGGGGCGCAAGGTGGGTGTGCGACGGTGATACCACTTCCCGCCTTCATCCAAAAAGCCTCGCGGCGGAGCATGGGTGAGCAGCAGGTCAATGGGCCGGGGGGGTTGACTGTAGAGGGCGAGCAGCTCCTGCAAATGGGCGGAGGTGAGAGACCAGCTCCAACCACAGGGGGGAGTCCAGGGTACAGCCAAAACCTGTAACCCCAGCCACTCAAAGCAGCAGGACTGGGTGATGGCCCGTCCCCAACGGCCAACCAGCGAATTCAAAACCGAAGCTGCTGGATCGTGGTTGCCAGGTAAAAAGAGCCAGGGTTTGCCCAGGCTCTCCACCGCCGCCAAGAAAGATCGCAGATGAACCACCTCTGCTTGGGCTGCCGGATGAAAGCCCTGGGTGGCCTTGCGGGAAGGTTTGCCGGCCTTGGAACAGAAATCCCCGCAGTTGATGTAAGCATCCACCTCCGGCAGATGGGCAAGGGCCTGCCGGATCAGCCGAGCGCTGCCGTGGTAGTCAGAGCCGAGCAGCAGTTTAATCCCCATGGGCCTCTGCAGCAGAAGAATCCAGGTGGGATCGCTGAAGCAGGGCGGCAACCTGCTGCCAGGAGCTGCTGTACCAAGCTTGCTGGGCTTCCAGTTCTTCGCCGAGGGATCCCGTGGGGCCAAAATCCGGGCAGGCGTACCCCAGGGAGCGTAATCCTGCCACCAACACTGCCGGAGACAGCCACCACTGCTGGGCCAAGCGCAGCAGATCCACCTGGCTACGGGTTTGCAGGTATTGGCGGAGCTGGCGTTGCAAGCTGGCAGCGGAGGGCAGGGGCACCGCTTGCTGATGGACGGCAATCAACAGCTCGCTGCTGGGGGTGCAACAGAGCAGCCACTTGAGGTGATCCAGAGAAGGGGGCCAGCTCCACAACCAGAGTTGATCATAGCGGTGGCCGGCTTGGGGACGGTCGTAGTGGAGAGTCAGGTACCGCCGTTCGCGATAGCGGGCCGTAGGCCTTGAAGACAAGACCAGCGAGGGGCGGCGGAAGCCGTAGAACAGGATGGTTCCCTGCGCCTGAGGCCAGAGGACAGAAAATCGGTCTACAGCTTGCCAACGCAAAGGCTGGGTGGGCTGGGGGGTGGGGCGCCAGATCAACAGAGGTGAGGGCTCTGTCCCCCTCTGGGAGCCAGTCGAGGGCTTGGAGTTGGGCATGGGAGGAGTGGCATCCAGAGAGGCGGGGGAGATGGGAGACTTGCTCCCATCAGGGGTGCGGGGCGCTGTTTTCTCGAGAGGGGGATTGCCGGCAGTGGCAGCCTCTTGGGCAGGTCGAATCCCGACAATTTCCAGCTCCAGTTGGGTTTCTCCCTGCCATGTTTTGGCCTTGAGCGTGTAGGCTACATCAACTCGCTCCGGCAGCGGATGGGTTTCCGCTCCCCGCCAACGGATAGCCCAGAGGGGGCGCTGTGGCCTCGGGTTTGTGCTCCCCACTGCTGACCCGTTCGCCAAAGTGTTGCCCAAAGCGTTGCCCAGCGATAACCCATCAGTGTCGTAACTGGAGGTTTTGACAGCTGAGTCGCTCCTGCCCGGACAAGAGGACTCCGTCCGAGTAGCACGTAACCCATGGGAGTGTTGCGTAGGGAGAGCAGGATCCCGGAGCAGCAGCTTCAGGTGGCCGGGAACTGGGCCAAATCGCTGCTGTTGCAGAACCTGCAGGTTGCGGCTGCAGAAGACCGGCTCAGGATTGCCGATGCCACAGGGCTGCAGATGCTGGAGCTCTCGATAGAGGTCAAGGGTGAGATCTGACAGCGACACTTCGGCATCGATTTGCACCAGCGGCTGGATCTGCTCCGGCTGCAACTGCTGTTGGGCAAACTGCCGCAATCGTTCTTCAAAAAAAGGCCAGTCTTCTGCTCTCAGGCTAAATCCCCCGGCAGCGGGGTGGCCGCCGTGCTTGGTGAACAGATCCTTGCAAAACTCCAACGCTTGAAACACGTCAAACTCGGGGATCCCCTGCCGCGCCGAGCCACTGATCTCCCCTTGCCGCGACTGACTGCCGATGAACACCGGACAGCCAAAACGCTCTGCCAACCGCGAGGCCACAATGCCGATCACCCCTTTATGCCATTTCTGCTGAGGGGATCCCAAAATCGTCAATACCCGTTCCTGCTGCAAATCCCGGCCTTGCTGGGCAATTTGCTCGAGGGCTTCTGCCTCGATGCGCCCGCACATCTGCTGCCGCACCTGGTTGAGCCGTTCGCAGCGGCGGGCCAGTTTCTCTGCTTGCAGGGGATCGTCGGTGGTCAGCAACTGGATCCCCATTCTCGCCCGGCCAATTCGCCCAACGGCATTGATGCGCGGCCCCAGGCCAAACCCAATCCACTCAGGCCGCAACCCCTCCAGGGATCCCTGCATGCCCATCACCTGCAGAAGGGCGCGGATCCCTGCCACCTGGGAGGTGGGCAAAAGGTTCAGCCCCTGCCGCACCCAAAGGCGGTTAACCCCCGTCAGCGGCGCCAGATCGGCAATGGTGCCCACAGTAAACAGTTCCAGGGCCACCCGCTGCAGATGGCCATCACCACGGCGCTCGGCCAGCGCCTGGGCCAGGAGGTAGGCAACTCCCACCCCGGCCATCCCCCGATAGGGAGAAGAAACGGGGAGCTGCTTGGGATTGAGGATGGCATCGGCAGGGGGCAACTGGGGCGGCAAATCGTGGTGATCCGTCACGATTACCGTCAAGCCCAGAGCTTTGGCCAGTTGGATGGGCTCGTGGGCGGAGATGCCGTTGTCCACGGTGAGAATGAGGCGCACCCCCTCTCGGTGCAGCTCTTGTACCATGCGGCTGTTGAGGCCATAGCCCTCGGTCATGCGGCTGGGGATGCGGTAATGCACTGGAGCGTCCTGCAAAGCCCGCAGCAGCAGGGCCGTGCTGGTCATGCCGTCGGCATCGTAGTCGCCGCAAATGGCAATGGGCTCTTGTCGGCGAATCGCCCCGTCCAGCAAGTCCACCGCCAGGGGCAAATCGGCAAAATCCTGACTGGGTGGAGGCAGGTGGGCGGGATCCGGCTGCAGGTACTGCTGCACGGCAGCAGGGCTGGAGAGCCCGCGATTGAGTAAGATCTGAGCCAATATGGGCGAGATCCCCACTGCCTCGGCCAAGCTCTGGGCAGCCAACTTGTCCACAGGATGAAACAGCCAGCGTTGAGCAGGGATCCCGGCCATAGCAAAGCGTAGGGCTTGGATGGGGACAGGGGGTAGGCAGTGCTACAGTTGGCATGTGGGCTATCCTTTTGACGTTAACCCAAAACGCTCCTCTGCTCTTCCCTGCTGTCGATGTATTCTCTACTGCTTACCTATGGCCTTAACCCGCTGACAGGCTTAAAGCTGTTGGTCAAGTCCTCTGAGCAGACCTCTCTGTGGACACTGGCCCAGCAGCTTTGGGGCCGCCCCGGATCTCGGCGACGCAGGCCGCGCCTACAAATCTCGTTAGGCCGCTTGGTGCCAGAGCAAACCGAGCACTTGTCCAAGTTGGAAGTGCTGCTGCGTCTGCGGTTTTTCATCGCCCTCGAAGCCGAAACTCCAGAGGGTGCCCCCCACCACTGTCACGAACGGTTCTTGCTTCCTTCCGGCCAGGGATCCGCCATTCAGCTTGCCCGCTACACCGAGGGCTCGCAGCAGTACAAGACGGAGATCATCCGCTTTGCCCTGGGGGGATCCCGCACCCTTGTGGCGAGGACTCCATCCCGCCGCCGTCGCCTCTGAAACAAACTCCCCGACAAGCCATAGCGATAGAGCATGACTCTAGTCAATAATAAGCTCAACTATACTGAAAATAATGTATAATATGTTCAGTACGGATTACTACCAGTTGATCTTTCTGTTTACTTTCGAGTCTGCCAACATGGTAGCCAAAGCAAAGCAGAAAATTGGTAGTAAGACGACACGGAAACTGCGCTTTGGGTATTCTACTCAAAGCTTGGCGGGATACCGCCATTCTGTTTGGAAACAAACAGAATGCTATCGCTGCATAGTTGAACAGTGATGTTCAGCAGTGTTCAGCGTAAATGTATCAGTCTTGCCAGCCTATCTATACTGGAGATGCACTAGATCTGTGTTTCTCCCGTGAACCCAACTGGGCTGCATCTTTGCGGTGGCAGTGCGGAGCATTCTATCGGTGGTGGGCGGCATCTGCAAGCCCATCCCTGGCACAGCCTTGCCCAAACTTCGGCTTACGCTAGGTTTGAGTTGCCGCCAATCCCGCCAGAGGAGATGGATCCCATGTGCAACACCCGTCAGGACTACGGCTGGCCAAAGTGCTCCGCACTCCTGTTGCCAGCGCAACCGGCCCTCTTTGCCGGATCCCTGGCGGCCTTTGCCCTTGTGCTCCACGCCGTTAATGGGAACGTCCTGCCGGCTGCTTTGGCCCTGACCCGTTACCAAGTGCATGTACTGGCGGATGGGGCGGCGGAGTTGGCTCAGGTGCGCACCCAGGTGCCGGATGCCTATTTTGTGCAAGGGGATGGGCAGGTTTTCATTCTGGCGGGGACGTTCATCAACCGTAGCCATGCTCAACGCCGTCAGGCCGACTTGGAACGGCTGGGGTTATCGGTGCGGGTGGTGAGCCGCCAAGAGACGGATCCCCCTCTGCCCCCTGCTTTTCCTGCCCAAGCAGCACCCAGCCGCCCTGCTGCCAGCTCAAAAGCCTCTGTGCCGCCGACGCCAACCGCTCCGCCCTTGGATCCCCAGCGTCCCTTTGCCACCCACGTGCCCAACCCCACCGGTGATCCCCGTTTGGAAGAACGGGTGCGCCGCTTCTTTCCAGGAGCCACTGTGGTGCAGTACCGCGGCCAGGTTGCTTTGCAAACGGGAACCTTCTCCCGCCTGTCGTTGGCCCAGGATCAAGCCCGCTGGCTAACCGCTCAGGGGTTACCGGCAGTGGCGGTGTCGCTGGTAGGAGAAAATGCTGGCCAGGATCCCATCTCCAATCCCGCCCAAGGGGAACGCTATTGGGTGTTGGTGGCGGATCCCACCGGGGAGAAATGGCCTGCGCTAAAACAACTCCTAGAGGGATCCCTGCCCTTGATCTACGATGACCTGCGGGTGGTGCGCACGGGTGGGTTTGCCGACCCTGCTGCTGCCGCCGAGCAGGTGCGTTACTTGGCCGGCCAAGGCTATGAAGCGGGGATCTTCCCCGCCGATCTGCGCCGCTCTCAGCCTCTTTTGCAAGCGGATCCCGTCTCCTCCTCGCCTGCCCAGGCTGTTCCTCCTGGGGAAGAAGGTGGCAGCGGATTTTGGGTGGTGGTGCAGGCTGGGGAAGAGGCCCTACCCAAGCTGCAACAGTTTGCCCCTGATGCCTTCCTGCGAGGCTCAGTGATTCAGGTGGGCACCTACCGGCAACGGGCCAACGCCGAACAGGCGCGGCGCTCTCTGGCCGAAGCAGGGTTCGATGCCCGCATCCTGCCCGTGGAGTAGCCAAGAGCCACTTCCGCCATAAACGCTCTCCTCCTTCCCTGCCGTTGGGGATCCCCATTCGGACCAAATGGCGACTTGGGTGAGTTTCTGCTTTTGACATACTCCCCACCCTACTGGCTTGTCAAAGCCTACAGCCCGCTTGGGCGAATAGAGCGGTTGACTATCCTGCCACTGCCCTGAGCCTACCGTAAAGCCCTCCTCAAGGACGGAGCGTTTGGGCAACTGGGCGAGGCTGGTAAGAAGGATAGGCCAGCCGTTGCACCACCTGTTTGCAATACACCACCTGTTTCAATAGCAGTGCGGAGCATTTTTCCTAGAGGGCTTGCTTAGCCTGCTGCAGCGTCTGCTCAAACACCTCCAGCGGCTGCGCACCGGAGAAGGCAATGCCGTTCAAGATGAAATGGGGAGTGCCGCCGATGCCCAGTTGAGAGGCCAGGTCGATATCTCGCTGAATGGCGCGTTCTGCCGCCCGACTGCGCCGATCCCGATTGAATTTTTCTATATTCAGGCCCAGCTTCTCAGCAGTGGCCACATAAAACCCATCCCCAAGCTGGGATTGGTTGGCAAACAGCTCGTCGTGAAACTCCCAGAACTTACCTTGACGTTGGGCGGCCCAAGCAGCCCGGGCAGCCGCCATCGCTTCTGGGTGGATGCTGGTCAGGGGCAGGTGCTTGTACACCAAGGTCACCTCATCTCCATGGTCGGCCATGAACTGCTTGAGGGTGCTGTGGGCGCGGGCGCAGAAGGGGCATTGAAAATCGGAGAACTCCACCAACACTAACCGCAGAGCGTCGGATCCCAGCCGAGGGGAATCTCCGATGACGGCGCGTGGGTTCTCCCGCAGTTGACGGCCAAATTCTTCCGCCAGCCGCTGCTGTTGCTGCTGCTGCTCCTGGTACTGTCGCTGCTGGTATTCCTGTACGGCCTCCAGAATCACCTGGGGGTTCTTTCGAATGATCTGCAGCACCTGCTCTTCCAAATCTGCCGGGGCAGCCGCCGCCGCTGGTAGGAAAACCGGAGCTCCACTTCCCACTCCCAGCAGAACCGTCAGCCCGAACAAAAGTCCAGCCCGGGCCAAGCTCCGCCCCCAAGCGCGAAAAATCCTCACCAGCCTATGCATCCCAACCCCCCTCTCAAACATGCCTAGAGCCGTCGCAACTCACCCAGCCTACCGTCAGAGACCGACGGTGTCTATTACTCCTTTTGGGGGGGTTAGGAATTGGTGGCCTGCAGAAGCTGCTCCTTGATCCGCTGCAACTGGCTGGCCCAGCGGGGATCCGGCTCAGAGGCTGCCTCACTTTCGGCGACGACGGTGGAGCGCCCACCCTTATTGCCGCGCTGGCGTTGCTTTTTGCTGGGGGCAGGGTTTTCTGCCGACTCTTTAGAGCCCTTGGCCTCAGAATCTCTGGACGCTCTGGAATCTTTGGAACCTCTGGACTCTTTGGATGAAGGCTCAGAGGTCGCTGTTTTGGATTCGCCTTCTTCCCCTCGGTCGCGCGGCTGGGCGAGCTCAATGCGCAAGTTGACATCCCCAAAGCTGTGGCCGTTGAACTTTTCGATGTACTGCTGCGCCTGCTCTTGGGTGTTTACCGTTACAAAGCCGAAGCCGCGGCATTTGCCTGTCTTCCGATCCCGGATCACCTTGGTGGAAATGACCTCACCGGCAGAGCGAAAGAGCTTCTCCAGTGCCTGACGATCCACCTCTTCCGGCAGATTTCCAACATACAGACGCACAGGCATGATCCAGCGAAGCTCCTAATCGAAATAACAAAAGGCCAAAATGCAAAGCGCTACATCTAGGGCGCTCAAGCCCATAACATCAAACCCGGAACCCGGTAGTCCATTGTCACACCATAGCGCGCCGCAAAGCGCAACCCTTGGCAATCACGAAGCTATTTTTTAATTTACCTCAACCTGGAGCCGCGAAGACGAGGAGAACGGTTTTTGTGAACGACTGCTTTGTACAGCCGGTTTGTACAGCCGGCTTTTGCAGCTAAGCTAAGCCGGTGTTGTTCAGGCGATCCCGATGTTGAAAAGGTCGGGCCTGGGGGCCCGTGTAGTCGGCTACAAGATGTCCTTGCCCTCGCAGTTGGTAGCGGTAGGTCACCAAGCCTTCTAAGCCCACCGGCCCGCGCGGCGGCAGTTTTTGGGTGCTGATGCCCACCTCCGCCCCGAAGCCATAGCGAAACCCGTCGGCAAAGCGGGTGGAAGCATTGTGAAAGACCCCTGCCGCATCCACTTCATCCAGAAATCGCCGGGCGGCGGCGGCATCTTCGGTCACAATCGCCTCGGTATGGCGGGATCCGTACTGCTGGATGTGGGCAATGGCCTCGTCAAGGGAGCCCAC
Organism: Thermostichus sp. MS-CIW-37; assembly: GCF_054060065.1. Classification (NCBI taxonomy): domain Bacteria; kingdom Bacillati; phylum Cyanobacteriota; class Cyanophyceae; order Thermostichales; family Thermostichaceae; genus Thermostichus; species Thermostichus sp. MS-CIW-37. Next base: position 42,679 of record NZ_JBSSCV010000012.1, read on the forward strand.
CACTTTAATAGAGAGGATCAAATCGGCATACTCGGTGCTCCAGTCGTCCTCGGTGGCCGGGATCAGATCGGGCACCAGCTCGCGGCAGAGGGGATCCCCCCGCAATTCCACCCCCTTTTCCCGCAGGGCCTTGACCGCCAGAGGCAAAAAGTGGGGGGCTATGGCCTCGTGAACCAGCAGAGTCTCGATGGCATTGCAGGCAGCGGGGTACTGGGTTTTGCTGTCCACCGTCAGCTTGATCGCCATGTCCACATCCGCTGCCCGATCCACGTACAGGTGACACAGGCCATCGGCATGGCCCAATACCGGGATGCGGGTATTCTCCAGGATGTAGCGGACAAAGCTGCTGGAGCCGCGGGGGATGATCAGGTCTACCAGCCCCTCCAGTTGCAGTAGGGCCTTGACCTCGGCGCGGCTGGTGAGCAACTGCAGGGATCCCTGGGGAAACTCTGGGATCTGCTGCAGGCCCGCCTGGATGGCCGCCATCAAGGCTTGACAGGAGAGCAAAGCTTCGGATCCCCCCTTGAGCAAGACGCTGTTGCCGGTTTTCACCGCCAGGGCAGCAATTTGCACCAGAGCATCGGGCCGCGACTCGAAGATCACCCCCAGCACCCCCAAAGGGTAGGTGCGCCGTTCCAAAATTAGCCCCTCGTCCAGTTCCCGGATCAGCAAAGCTCGGCCCACCGGATCCCCCAGCCGGATCACCTGCCGCACTCCGGCCACCATGTCGGCCAGTTTGTGGGCATCCAGCTTCAGGCGGGCATAGGCAGATGCCGACAACTCCCCGGCTTTCACCATCTCTGCTGCCCGCTCCAAGTCCGCCCGGTTGGCGGCCAAGATAGGCTCTTGGTGCTCCACCAAGGCAGTGGCCATGGCCTCTAGAGCGGCATTCTTAATGGCAGTGGGCAAGGTGGCCGTGTGTTGGGCAGCAGCGCGGGCCAACTGCACTTGGGACAGCAGCGGGCGGTCTGAAGCAGAGGCAAGCGAGCTGGGGCAATCGGTGGCGAGGGACATAGAGTCAAACAGGGGCAAAGGTGCCCATTGATATGAAGAAGAGCTGTGAGGATAAGTTGTGTTGAACTGTGATCCCAGGAGCACCCCCAGAAGGGATCCCTATGCTAGGTTGGGCACAGTCGCTTGGGGGTATCTGTAGCCTACCAAAGTCTGGATCCCACTTGCTGCAGCAGGGGAGCCTTTCCTTGCTCTCGATGCTTCTAAGCTGAAGTTTGGATAGGGGAAGACCCTTGCTCGAAACCCAGTTCCCTGACGATTAGAGATCCACCTCGTCAACCTCGATTTAGCGCCTTCCAGGAGAGCCAATGAGAAAGCGTGGGTTTGTGGTTAGTGCAACGGCTGCGGTGATGACAGCGGTGTCGCTGGTCGGCGTGCAGCTATCTATGCCGGGTTGGGCGGGGTTTCGCCGGGATCCCAAAGAGGTGGTGGACGAGGTTTGGCAAATTGTCAATCGGGAATATGTGGATCCGTCTTTTAATTCCCTGGATTGGGAAGCGGTGCGGCGGGATCTGCTCAGCCGAGAGTATGCCACCCGAGAAGATGCCTACGCGGCCATCCGGGAAGCCCTGAAGAAACTGAACGATCCCTACACCCGCTTTCTGGATCCGGATCAGTTTGCCAGCATGCAAATCGATACATCCGGTGAGCTGACCGGGGTGGGGATCACGCTGGGCATGGATCAGGAGACAAACGAGCTGGTGGTGATCTCCCCCATTGAAGGGTCTCCTGCCGACCGGGCTGGGATCAAATCCAAAGACGTGATCGTGCGCATCGACGACAAGTCCACCGAAGGCATGGACACCAACGCTGCAGTCAACCTCATTCGGGGCGAGCCGGGTACGCGGGTGCGGCTGACCATTCGCCGCGAGGGGGAAGGGCTGAAGGTGTTCGATTTGGTGCGGGAAAGAATTGAGCTGGCCACCGTGCGCTACAAGGTTCACGAGGAGAACGGCCTGCCCATCGGCTACATTCGCATCACCCAGTTTTCCGGCAACGCCGCCGAGAAGGTGCGCCAAGCCATTCGCGAGCTGGAAAAACAAGGGGTAGCCGCCTATGTTCTGGATCTGCGCGCCAACCCAGGGGGGCTGCTCTACTCCAGCGCCGAGATTGCCCGCATGTGGATCAACCGGGGCAGCATCGTCTCGACGGTGAACCGCCAAGGGGAGCAGGATCGCCTGACGGCCAACAACACGGCCCTCACCGATAAACCTTTGGCCGTTTTGGTGGATGGTGGCTCGGCCAGCGCCAGCGAGATTTTGTCGGGGGCTCTGCAGGATAACCGGCGCGCCGTGATCGTCGGCACGCAAACTTTCGGCAAGGGCCTGGTGCAGTCGGTGCATCCCCTGTCTGATGGCTCGGGGCTGGCGGTGACCATCGCCCGCTATCGCACTCCCAACGGCAACGACATTGACCACAAGGGCATTACCCCCGATATTTTGGTGGAATTGTCCGAGGAAGATCTGAAGCGGCTCAGCCAGAACCGAGAGCTGGTGGCCACCCCAGCCGACCCACAGTACGCTGCTGCCATCCAGGCTCTGCAGGCTCAGATCTCTGCCCGTCGGCAACAGGCCCAAGAGGCCATTCGTTCTTCTTCACGTTAGCCGGTGTTGGGAGCGGTTTTGATGGGTTTGAGATGGACATTCCTGAAGCCGTGGTTGAGGGAATGGCCAAACCCTTGAGGACTGTCCACCAACCCTGGGTTGAAAATGCTTTTATTGTTTCTGTAGGTGGCGCGTAGCACAATGGCGGGGTCGAAGATCGCGGGATCCATGAATTTGGTCGGACGGGATCTGCTCAAGCTCAGCGACCTAACCCCGGCGGAGCTGTCGGCCCTGCTAGCCCAGGCGGCTGAGTTAAAGCGGGATCCCTATCGGGTGGAGCTGCGGGGTCGGGTGTTGGGGCTGTTGTTTCAGAAGGCTTCTACCCGCACCCGCGCCAGTTTTACGGCAGCCATGGCCCAATGCGGGGGCAGCACCCTCGATCTGGTGCCGACAGTGATGCAGGTGAGCCGCGGCGAGCCCCTGCAGGATACGGCCCGCGTCCTCTCCCGCTACCTGGATGTGATTGCCATTCGCACCTACCACCAGAAGGAGCTGGAAACCTTTGCCGAGTATGCCGATATTCCGGTGATCAACGCCCTCACCGATCAGTTTCACCCCTGTCAGGTGTTGGCCGATCTGCTCACCATTCAGGAGAACTTTGGCCAACTGGCGGGCCTGACCCTGGCCTATTGCGGCGATGGCAATAACGTTGCCCACTCCCTGCTGTTGGGTTGTGCCATGAGCGGGATCCACATCCGCGTCGCCACCCCCCCCGGTTACGAGCCGGATGCGGCAGTGGTGGAGCAAGCCCGCACTCTGGCCCAGGGATCCCAGGTGTTGGTGCTGCAGGATCCCCAGGAAGCCGTCTCTGGATCCCAGGTGGTCTATACCGACGTGTGGGCCAGCATGGGTCAAGAAGCTGAGGCCGAGGCCCGCAAGGCCACCTTTCTGCCCTACCAGGTCAATGCCGAGCTGCTGCAACAGGCAGATCCGGAAGCCATTGTGCTGCACTGCCTGCCGGCCCACCGGGAAGAGGAAATCACCACTGAAGTATTGGAGGGATCCCAGTCCCGCGTGTGGGATCAGGCGGAAAATCGCCTACATGTGCAAAAGGCACTCCTGATTCAGGTGCTGGGCGCAGGATGACCCCTCACCCCCAGGCTAGAGAGCGGGTTAGCAAATGAGCTTACCGGAAAACTGGGTCTATGGTCATTTCGATTTAAACCAGGACACTGCACCCACACCCCAAACGTTGGTCGCGTCGGCGTTGCAGAGCAATAGCGTTGCGGAGCGATAATGCAGAGGGCCAGAAGGTTTTTCAAGGACTCCGTCCCGCTGGCGCGACCAGTAGCCTAGGCGTCTCACCCTAACCTGAAATGACTATATTTGACAAAACTGGCCCAAATCCTAAGCTGGCTACCGATTACTGCTGGGGCGGCGGGCGGCAATTGCCAGGCTGACATTGGGCACCCGCTGCAGAGTATCCATCACCTCCACCACCTTGCCGTGGGAGAGCGCCAAATCGGCGTTGATCACCACCAAGCGCCGCCCTTCAGCCGGCTTCTCGGCCAGGATGCGTTCCACTGCCGGGATCAGGGCAGAAATATCGGCAATTTTCTCCTGATTGACGGCAATCTGTCCTTCCGCCGTCACGCTCACCGTTACATCCGGCTGCAGACGAACTTCAGCTGTAGTGGCATCCGGCAGGTTGACATCCAGAGCCTCGGAGCGGGTGAGCACCAGGCTGGCAATCACGAAAAACACCAGGATCGAGAAGATGACATCGATCAGGGGCACGATGTTGATCTCGCCAGCTCGGAAGTTCTCTTCGGGGATGCGCATAGGTTAGGAGGGCTCAAGCGAGGAGTAGGGGGGAAGGGTGGAGCTGCCACTGGGGCTAGATTGGGTGTAGGAATACTGGGAAAGCTGTTGGGCCTGCATCTCTTGCCGCTGCCGATGCAGCAGCTCCAGCATGCCGCCGTACTCTTGGATCTTAGAGAGTTGCCGCAGGTACAAAGAGCGGAAGACGTTGGAAATCAACAGGGTGGGAATAGCCACAATCAGTCCAAAGGCCGTCGAGTACAAGGCTTCGGCGATCCCCCGACCTACCCCCTGGGTATCGGTGCCGCCGATATCCCCCAGTTGAATGGAGCTGAGGATCTGGATGATGCCGGTGACGGTGCCCAACAAGCCCAAGAAGGGGGCAACGGTGATTACGGTGTCGAAGACCGTGTTGAAGCGCTTCAGCAGAGGCACTTCTGCCGCCAGGGCCGTTTCCAGAGCCAGCTTAAAATCTTCCGGGCTGGCCTCGTTCAGCTCCAACCCGGCCAAAAAGATGCGGGCAATCGGCAAATCGGCATTTTGCTCCAGCAAATACTGGGCAGCGCGCGGGTTGCGCCGGTACTGGCTCAGGGCTTGCTGCACCACCTCCTCCTGCCGATGGGTGATCTTCCACCAAAACAGCACCCGCTCAATGCAACAGGCCACCGAGAAGACCGAGAACGTCAACAGGGGGATGGAGTAATACCAACCCTGGATCATGAGCTGCAAGACTCTATCCATCGATCCTGATTCCCCCCTCCAAGCGGCAATTTACGCTCATCTTGTCATAGCACTTTCTCGGCAGGGCTGGGATCCCTTCTTGCGCGGCGAAGATTGCACCTTCTGGCAATTTTGCCCCCATGCCGGCTCTCATCTCGTCAATTGTCAATCCAGAGGGCATACTGGTTGCAACAATTTTGGATCCCGAGGGCGTGAATTATGAAATTCAGACGCTGGTTGGGTCTTTGCTGCGCCGGCTTGATGGCCTTGCTGTTGACGGCTTGCGGCAAGGGATCCGCCCCCTACGACAGCATCGTGGTCAATTTTGTAAACACGGCCACCCCCAGTCAGATTGCTGCTATCGCTAAAGAGTATCACTTGACGCTCCGCCCCAGCAGCGACAGCGCTTTTGCCCGCCAGGAAGCGATCTATCTGTTTGACGTGGATGCCAACCACCTGGGATCCACGCGGCGGCTGGTTAAGCGGCTCACCGACGAAGCCTTGATCGAGTATGCTCACCCCAACTATCAATTCCAGGCGGCTTTCGTGCCCAATGACCGCCTCTATCCCCAGCAATGGAACCTCAGGGCCATCCGCATGCCGGAAGCCTGGGACATCTCCCAAGGGGAAGGGGTGACGGTAGCCGTGGTGGACACGGGAGTAACACGAGTGCCGGATCTAGCCCAAACCCAATTTGTGAAGGGCTACGACTTTGTGGATGACGATGAGGATCCGGAAGACCTCAACGGCCACGGCACCCATGTGGCGGGAACCATCGCCCAATCCACCAACAATGTCTTGGGTGTAGCCGGCATTGCCTTCAAGGCCAAGATCATGCCGGTACGGGTGTTGGATGCCAATGGCTTTGGATCCCTGTCGGATGTGGTGGAAGGGATCCGCTATGCTGCCGACCACGGGGCTACGATCATCAACCTCAGCCTGGGTAGCCGCGCTTCTGCCCAACTGATGGAAGAGGCAGTGGCCTATGCCCATAGCAAAGGGGTGACGGTGATCGCAGCCGCTGGCAACGAAAACTCCAACCAGGTGAGCTACCCGGCCCGTTACCCGCATGTGATCGCCGTCTCGGCCACGGGGCCCAACGGGGAGAAAGCCCCCTACTCCAACTATGGGGTGGGGGTGGACATCTCTGCTCCCGGCGGAGCCAAAACGCCTGATCACCCCGAGTACGGCATCCTGCAGCAAACCATCAACCGTCGTAACCCCAACGAGCCGGTCTTTGCCTACTTCCAAGGCACCAGCATGGCCACTCCCCACGTAGCCGGTGTGGCAGCCCTGATCCAGGCTCAGGGCATCAAAGACCCGGACAAGGTGGAAGAAGTGCTGAAAATGTCGGCTACCCCGGTGCCCGGCGACAAACAGAACTTCTACGGGGCCGGTCGTTTGGATGCGGCCAAGGCGCTGGCCAGGGCCACAGGACAACAGGACGAAAACCCCTTGGTGCTCTGGCTGAAGGACTTCCTGCAGTACCTGAACAACAATGGCTACCTCAACCCGCGCTTCTGGTTCGATGGCGGCCCGATTGCCCTGGTGCCCAAGCTGCTGATGGTGGTGGGCGGATACATCATCCTGGTGCTGATCCGCTGGTGGCTGGCTCCCAAGCGGTTGCTGCAGACGGTGCCTTTGCTAGCCGGGATCCTGTTGGGCAGCGCCGGTCTCTTCCCCTTACAGGGGCTGGCGATTGTCGGTGGCCCCCGTTGGCCCTTCCAACTGGCGGGCAGCTCCCTGCCGGAGTTGGGCACCGCCTTTGCCCAGACCAATGCCTTGAACCCCCTATTTGCCAGCGTGTTGATCCCGGGCCTGTTGATGTTGCTGCTCCTGGGCCATCGGCGCTGGCGCTGGGCGGTGATCGGCCTGTGCATCGGCATGGCCTCGCATCTGCTCTTGTCCGGATCCCTGTTTTATGAGGGGGTGCTATGGCTTGGATCCTCTGCTTGGTTGGGTCGCTCCTTCTTGCTCTTCAATGGCTTGCTCTGCCTGGGCCTGGCCTACTTGGGAGCGCAAGCGGCTACGGAATCTCAGTCCACGGCAACCGGGCTGGCGCTGAGGCGGTGATGCAAGAGTACAGCGGTACCATCCAGTTCCTGGATATTGAAGGGGGGGTGTGGGTGCTAACCCTGCCTTCCGGCGAGCACTACGCCCTTTTCCGTGCCCCCAAAGAGCTCTTGCAAGAGGGGCTAGAGGTCACCATCCAGGGACAGATCAAAGAAGACATGGTGACGGTGGCTCAGGTAGGGCCGGTTTTGGAAGTCAGGAGCTTCCGGCGGCAGCCCTAGCTTGGCTTGCGGCTCCGGCCAAATAAAATCGGGGATCCCTGTTTGGGGATCCCTGCTTTTCTGGAGTGCTTTTATGTCATTTCGATTCAAACTAAGGCACTCACCCACACCTAAAACCACCTAAAACGCTGGTCGCGTCGTCGCGTCAGCGTTGCGGAGCAATAACGCATGGGGTCAGAAGGCTTTTTTCAGCAGCCCAGGCGTCTCACCCTAACCTGAAACGACGCTATTCGCCAAAGAGAGAAGGGATCCCCACTAGGAAAACGCAGCCTCCAGCTCCTGCAGCGTCTTTTTCACCTTGGCTTGGGCTGCTTCCACCTCAGGTTGGTCATAGGCTTTGGCAGCAAAGTCCAGTTGTTCCAAGCTGCGGCCCATCTCCTTGGCCAGGCGCAGCACTTCCCGCTTTTGCTTATCCGGCAGGGTAGCCGCCAGGCCGGTCAAGGTCTTACGAGTGAGTCCCATCGGCCCGTGGATGTAGGAGCGAATCTCCAACCAGTCCTCCGCCTCCACCAGGCTTTGCAGCCGCTCCACCTGTTGCTCCAGTTGTTGCAGCTCTCGGGGCAGGACAGCAGCCGCTTGCACAGGAAGGGATCCCAGCCATAGCCCCAGTGTCAGGATGGCAACCAGCAACACACTCCGCCAGCGACAGATCATCACACACCTCCCACATGCCTGCAACAGGCTTGATTTCTTGGCCATCATTGCCGTCAGTTTCTTGGCCATCATTGGGCAACCAAATGAATAGTTTACCTGCTGGCTGCACCCCAACCCCTTGGCTGCCTCTCGAAGAGCACAGCAAATCGGTTAGGCTAGGGATGTAAAAGAATGTAAATGGCACTCTCATGCAACGCATCATCCTCATGACCGGCAAGGGTGGAGTCGGCAAAACCTCGATGGCGGCGGCGACCGGCTGGCGTTGTGCCGAGATTGGCCTGAAAACTTTGGTGCTGAGCACAGATCCGGCTCACTCTCTGGCCGATAGCTTCGATCAGCCCTTGGGCCATGAGCCGGTCGAGGTCAAACCTAACCTTTGGGGGGCGGAGCTGGACGCCCTCAACGAACTGGAGCTGAATTGGGGATCCGTCAAAACCTACATTACCCAGGTGTTGCAGGCGCGAGGGCTAGATGGGGTGCAGGCACAGGAGCTGGCGATTTTGCCAGGGATGGATGAGATCTTTGCCCTAGTGCGGGTGAATCGCCATTACGACGAAGGCAAGTTCGATGTGTTGATCATCGACTCGGCCCCTACAGGCACGGCCCTGCGCCTCTTGAGCCTGCCGGATGTTTCTGGCTGGTACATGCGCAGGTTCTACAAACCCCTGCAGGGGCTGGCGCAAATGCTGCGTCCTATTGCCGAGCCGATTGTGAAGGGGCTGACCGGGATCCCGCTGCCCAATGACCAGGTGCTGGATGCTCCTTATGAGTTCTATCAGAAGATCGAGCGGCTGGAGCGCATCCTCACCGATAACCGCATCACCTCCGTGCGGCTGGTCACCAACCCGGAAAAGATGGTGATCAAAGAATCGCTGCGGGCCCACGCCTACCTCAGCCTCTACGGGGTGGCCACCGATTTGGTGATCGCCAACCGCATCTTGCCGGATGGAGTGGTGGATCCCTACTTTGCCGCTTGGAAGGCTGCCCAGCAAAGATATCGGCAGGAAATCCACGAAAACTTTGCCCCCCTGCCGGTCTTCGAGATCCCGCTGTACTCCGAGGAGTTGGTGGGGTGGGATGCCCTGGCCCGCCTGAAAAAAGACCTTTGGGGGGATCGCAACCCGGCGGACGTGCTCTATGCCGAGCAAACTCTGAATGTGGTGACCGACAACGGCCAGTACCGACTGGATCTTTACCTGCCCGGGATCCCGAAAGAGCGGGTGGAATTGACCAAAACCGGGGATGAGCTGAACATCCGCATCGGCAACCACCGCCGCAACTTGGTGCTGCCTCAGACTTTGGCGGCCATGACCCCGGCCCGCGCCAAGATGGAAGAAGACTACCTGCGCATTCATTTTGCCGCTTGAGCCTGTAGCCGCTAACAGGCCCGTTTCGCTTACTTTTGGGTCCCCGAACGTGAAGTTGACCTTCTGGGCTTTTTTCAAGCGCATACAAGCCCATGCTCTTCCGTCTCCACCTCGACCCTGGTCGCGTCAGTGTTGAACGGCAACGACGCAGCGACAGCGCAAGATGGCACAATGAGAAAATCCCCCACCTCTAAAGATTGATCGCCAAGGATCCCTCCACAGAAGAGCATGAGATCATGCTGTTGCTTCGTATCTTCCTGGTGGCTCTGCTCATCACTTTGACGGGTTGGTTTTCCCCTCCCGCCAGTGCTCTGCTCAACGACGACCGTTACGATGGCAACATCTTTGCCCTCTACGGGGCCAACGGCGGCATGATCCCCCCCCGCGTCTCCCTGAAGCAGGCAAAAGAGCAAGGGATCCCGGCCCTCCTTGTGTACTACATCGATGACAGCAGCGATTGCAAAAAATACGCTGCCACCATTGCCAACCTGCAGGTTCGCTACGGGCTGGGAGTCTATTTCATTCCCTACTCGGTCGATTCCCTCTTACCCGGCGACGAGCGCGGCCAATACTACACCGGACAAGTGCCTCAAACCCTCCTCTTCGACCCAGAGGGAAATATCGTCTATCAATCCGTCGGCAACCGCCCCATCACCGAGGTGGAAAACGCTATTCGCGCCCTCTTCAAGTTGGATCCCGTTCCCCCAGGGCTGATCAAAGCCAAACCCTTCAACGAGATCCAAACCGGATTTGCCGGATCCCGTTCTCCCCAAGCCTACCCCCCTACAAAGGCCCAGCCGTGACGGCCAACCCCAATCGCGATAGCGGGACGGAGTCCTTTCGCGCTATTCGGACGGAATCCTTTCCCTCCGATTCTCTCGAGGCTCTGCAGGAAAAACTCCAGAGTCTCCAGGCTCGCCTTGCCGATCTGCGGGAACTGGAGCGCATGGCCCAGCTTTCCCCTGAACAATGGGCTGAAATCCAAGCCGAAGCCAGCCAACTGGAGCAACGCCTCCAGGCTTATGTGCTAGAGGTGTTTAATCCTGTCCCTGCCACCTTTTGGCAAGTGGTGCGCTTCGGCGGCCTTGGCCTGCTGCTCGGCATTGCCCTGCAGCGCTGGGTGCTGAGCTAGCCTACCCCTTAGGATAGAAAAGCTCTCGGATCCCGGAGCTCTTGTCCATGCGCATGCGACGTTCCAAGCCGTTTAGCTAGCTCGTCGGGAAGCCCCGCACTCTCTGTAACAGCAGGAGGGTCGGGATGAAAGGCGGATATATTCTGTACTATAATCAACATGGTTGTACAAAACGGCGTTGCCGGAATCTGGTACAACTACGCGGTAGGGCATTCCGTGTCTGCGCGTGGAGGGTTCTTGCGTAGGCTCCCCGTTCGCGTCAGCGGTGCGTAGCACTTTGAAGCGCGAAGCCCACGCTGTACCCGTAGGGTCAGTGATGGGAGTATGTCACTCCCACCATCAAACTCCCCCAAATCCAAACAACCTGTCGCAGCAGCCCCAAACTTTCCTGCACCACTTGCGGGGTCAAAGGGCGAGCCGGGCTCCCCAATTTGGGTTTCACCTTCGGGATCCCGCGATAGAAATTGGTTCCCCCCAGTTGGATCTGCAGCCGCCAGGCAAAAGCCGCTTCGCTCCACCCGGAATTGGGGCTGGGATCCGCCTGCGCATCCTGACGACACCGCTGCCAAAACCCCCAGGGATCCCGGCTGAGCAGGGCCAGGGTGAGCACCGTCAGGCGGCAGGGCAGCCAAGTCAGCCCATCCTCACAGCGGGCCGGCACCGTGCCCAAATGGGTGAAGGGGGGATGGCGGTAGCCTACCATCGAATCCAGAGTGCTGCTGGCCTTGTAGGCCAAGGCCAAGGGTGCCCCTCCCAAGAAGGCGTAGAACAGAGGGGCAGTCGCTCCGTCGGGGGTATTTTCGGCCACCGTCTCAATCACCGCCCGCAAAATCTCCGGCTCCGTCAGGTGCTCTGTATCCCGCCCCACGTAGCGGCTGAGCCGTTGACGGGCCTCCGGCAGATCCCCTTTTTCCAAGGGATCCAACACCTCCAACGCAGCAAAGCGCAGGCTGCGCCCTCCCAGACAACTGGCCATCAGGATCACCTGCACGAGGATCCCTGCCCAGGGGTGGATGGCATTGCCGATGGCGACCAGCCCCCAGCCTATGCCGTAGGATCCCCCCACCAAAGTTAGGGTGAGCACTGCCCCGCCCCACCGTTGTGCTTGCGGAGTCGAACAGTGCTTGAGGATATAGCCTTGCCCCCAGGCAATAACAGCCCCCATCACCCGCACTGGATGAGGCCAACCCCAGGGATCCGCCAGCAGGTAATCCAATACCAAAGCTGCCGCCAGCACCAGCCCGGCAGTCGGTTGGGCCGGAAAAAACAGCGATGACTCCATCCCGCCAGCAGGCTCAAACCACAAATCCACTCTCCTGATCCTGAGCCGCTTGCCAGCTCCGGGCATCAAAATACAGATCTTCCAGAGTGGTTTCCTCCAGCACCTGCTGCACTTGCCGAGCGATCCGCTTCCACAGGGCTTCCGTCACCCAGTCCAGCCGCTCCGCCGGATGCACGGCTGAAGGATTAGAACTGTCCATGAGAGGATCCAAGGATTCTCCCACTGCCGCCAAAATGGCGCTAATCGGGATCCGCCGCGGTGCCCGTGCCAGCCGGTAGCCCCCCTGGGCCCCCCGTTGGGAACAAACCAAGCCAGCCTGGCGCAACTCAATCAGCAACTTTTCCAGGTAGGGAGCTGGGATCCCCTGTCGCTCGGCAATGGCCCGCACCGAAGCCATTTGCCCGGAGCCGAGCATAGCCAGATCCAACAAAGCCCTGATGCTATAGGTGGCCCGCGTTGTCAAGCGCACCGGGATCCTTCTCCAGAGAGAAAAGAGGAAAGAGCCTCACTTCTCAATCCTCACTCCTCATTGTTGCTACGCAACGCTAGCACGAAAGGCAGATGCCTGGGTATCGGGGCACCGGCCAAGAGAAGTTAATCTGGGGATCCGAGGTGATCTCCAATTGTTGGCAGCAAGCCCTTGGAGCGGAGAATAGGTTATCGGGATGGAACACCCCACCGCCAGCCTTTACTTGGTGGCCACCCCCATCGGCAACCGCGAAGACATCACCCTGCGGGCGCTGCGGGTTCTGCGCGAGGTGGATTGGGTGGCAGCAGAAGATACTCGCCACTCCGGCCAGCTTCTTAAACATTTTCAAATCTCCGCCCGCCTCATCAGCTATCACGAGCACAACGCTGCCCAGCGGATCCCGCAACTCCTGAAGTATCTGTCGGCGGGCCAGTCGGTGGCCCTGATCAGCGATGCCGGCACCCCCGCCATTTCCGATCCGGGAGAAGAGCTGGTGCGTGCCTGCATTCAAGCTGGGATCCCGGTGATCCCTGTGCCGGGGCCGGTAGCTGCTGTTGCGGCCTTGACCGCTTCGGGCCTGCCCACAGAACGATTCGTGTTCGAGGGATTTTTGCCGCTTAAACCCAGTCAGCGACAAGCCCGCCTGCGGCAGTTGGCCCAAGAGCCCCGCACCCTCATCCTTTACGAGGCCCCCCATCGCCTGCGCCAAACTCTGCAGGATCTGCTGGATCACTGCGGCCCGGAGCGGCAGATCGTGCTGGCGCGGGAGCTGACCAAGCTGTACGAGTCCTTCTGGCGGGGATCCCTGGCAGCAGCTCTGGAGCACTGCGCCGCCCAGCCGCCGCGGGGGGAGTTCACCCTCTTGCTTGAGGGATATGTGGGTGCCGTTCCCAGCCCTAACCCTGCCAGAGGCGGGACGGAGTCCTTGAATGGGCGGGGAGACAGTGAATCGGAAGCGGAAATTCGTCAAGAAATGGCCCGATTGCTGGCCGAGGGCCTGTCCCGGTCTGCAGCCAGCCGCCGGTTGGCCCAGCGTCTGCAGGGATCCCCCATCTGGACGCGGCGCCGCCTTTACAATCTATCCTTGCAGCTTGAGCCGCTCTCCAGTTCTGGCGGGACGGAGTCCTTTTCTGAGTACGTCAGCGCTCCACATTGTTTCCAAGACAACAGCGAGACCGAGTCCTGAGGTGTTCGCGTTAGCGGGACGGAGTCCTATGGCACGGATTTTGTTGGTGGACGATGAAGTGGAGTTGGCCGATTCTCTGGCCCAGCAATTGAGGCGAGAGGGCTACACGGTGGACGTCGCCTACACAGGAGGGCGGGCCTGGGAGCTGCTGCAAAAGTCCCCCGCTCTGCCCTACGATCTGCTGGTCTTGGATTGGATGTTGCCGGAGCTCTCTGGGCTTTCCCTCTGCCAGCGGGTACGGCAGGTGGATTGCACCACCCCTATCCTGTTTCTGACGGCCAAAGATACCCTAGACGACCGGGTGGAAGGGCTGGATGCCGGGGCAGATGATTACTTGGTGAAGCCGTTCGAGCTGCGGGAACTGCTGGCGCGGGTGCGGGCCCTCTTGCGGCGAACCACAGGTACTGGAGAAGGGATCCCTCGCCTGCAGGTCGGGGATTTGGAGCTGGATCGGGAGAACCAGGTGGCCTACCGGCAGGGGCGGATGATCCACCTCTCTCAAAAAGAGTTTCGCCTGCTGGAGTACTTCATGACCCACCCCGGCCAGTTGCTCACCCACGACCAGATCTACGAGCAGGTGTGGGCCGGAGAGGATCCCCCCAGCAGCAATGTCTTGGCAGCTCAGGTGCGCCTGCTGCGGCGCCGCCTCAGGTTGCCCGGGGCAGCAGAATTGATCCACACCGTCTACGGCAAGGGCTATCGCTTTGGGCCTGTTGCTGAGAATCCCTAGGAAGAGGCCCAGAAGAGGCCCATCCTACAGTCCCGCAAGCTGTAGCTGTCCCGAACAGCAGCAAACCCCAAGCAAGCGACCCAACGGGGCCCTTCCCAACAGCTTGCTGGGATTCACAGCTCCCCTCTCCCAAGAGGAGAGGGGCAGGAGCGCTTGGGGCTCACTTGGACTTGAGCTTCTCCGCTTTCTCGATGGCCTCTTCGATGGTGCCCACCAAGTAGAAGGCTTGCTCCGGCAGATCGTCCAGTTCTCCCGACAAAATGCGCTGGAAGCCCTTGATGGTGTCTGCCAGTTTCACGTACTTGCCGGGGGAGCCGGTGAACACCTCCGCCACGAAGAACGGCTGGGACAGGAAACGCTCGATGCGGCGGGCACGGGCCACCACCAGCTTGTCCTCTTCCGACAGCTCGTCCAGCCCCAGGATGGCGATGATATCTTGCAGCTCTTTGTAGCGCTGCAGCGTTTGCTTCACCGCCCGGGCAGTGTTGTAGTGCTCTTCGCCCACAATGTCCGCCTGCAGGATGGTGGAAGAGGAATCCAGGGGATCCACCGCCGGATAGATACCCTTGGCTGCCAAGCTGCGGGACAATACCACCGTCGAGTCAAGGTGGGCAAAGGTGGTTGCTGGGGCCGGATCCGTCAAGTCGTCAGCAGGCACATACACCGCCTGCACCGAGGTGATGGATCCCTGCTTGGTAGAGGTGATGCGCTCTTGCAGGTTGCCCATTTCGGTAGCCAAGGTGGGCTGGTAACCCACCGCCGAGGGCATGCGGCCCAACAGCGCCGACACTTCCGACCCGGCCTGCACAAAGCGGAAGATATTGTCGATGAACAGCAGCACGTCCTGCTTGTTAACGTCGCGGAAGTACTCTGCCATGGTCAGGGCAGTCAGGCCAACCCGCATGCGGGCACCCGGTGGCTCGTTCATCTGGCCATAGACCAGCGCCACTTTGTCCAGCACACCGGATTCTTTCATCTCGTTGTAGAGGTCATTGCCCTCGCGGGTGCGCTCTCCCACGCCCGCAAACACCGATAGGCCAGAGTGCTCCTCAGCGATGTTGTGGATCAGCTCCTGGATGAGCACTGTCTTGCCGACGCCGGCACCGCCAAACAGGCCCACCTTGCCCCCCTTTTTGAAGGGGGCCAGCAGGTCAATCACCTTGATGCCGGTTTCAAAGGGCTCTGGCTTAATCGTCAAATCGACAAGTGGAGGCGCACTGCGGTGGATGGGGGCAAATTCTTGGGCTTGAACGGGCTCTCCTTGGTCAACCGGCTCTCCCAGCACATTGAAAATGCGCCCCAGGGTGGGCTGCCCGACCGGCACAGTAATCGGAGCGCCCGTATCCACCACCGGCATGCCCCGCACCAGGCCGTCGGTCGAGGACATGGCCACCGCACGCACGCGGTTATCCCCCAAAAGCTGCTGCACCTCAAAGGTGACGTTAACCTTCAGGCCGCTTTCGGTTGTGCCCTCCACCTTGAGGGCATTGTAGATTTCGGGCAGCTTGCCGCTGGGAAACTCGGCGTCGATCACAGGCCCAATGACCTGAGTGATGTAGCCAACATTGGTGGCAGTAGCGGTGGCAGTAACCATGATTGAGGCTCAGCTCCTTGTGTGCTCAGTTATCGACTCAGCAATGCCGGGTGTAAATCATTATCATCATACAAATAAAGGGATCCCAGTTGCTGCCGCACTTTTGCCTGTCCAGCCTATGGGGGATCCCCGGCAGAGTGGGCTTTTCTTCGCTACCCTAGAGCTAGGTAAGACAGGGGGTTGCCAGCGATGAGCCACTACGGAGGCCGTATTGCACAGCTCAGCTCCGTTAGGTTGGGAGGACGGCGTCGCTGCCCACGTCGCGGCCGGGCCCTGCAATTGGGGATCCTTGGCTTCTTGCTGGGGTTAGGGGTGATGGGGGGAGCTTGGTGGTACAGCATCGGGCCCCGGCAAACCCTTTCCCTGTATTGGCTGACCAGTGCTGACAACTCTATTGACTACGTGCAGCAGGAGCGCAGGGTTCGCGCCTTTGACACTCAAGAAGCCATCCGCCTGGCCTTGGAGGAGCTGATTGCCGGCCCCCGGGATCCCCACCTCACCACGGCCATTCCCCCCCAGATGCGGGTGTTGGATGTGCGGGTGGAGGGCGACGATATTTTCCTCAACTTCTCCCCCGAATTCACGCAAGGGGGGGGATCCACGGCGATGATGAGCCGGATTGCGCAGGTGCTCTACACGGCCACCAGCCAAAACCCCGGCGCCCGGGTTTGGATCTCGGTGGAAGGCCGTGCCCTAGAAGTGCTGGGGGGCGAGGGGTTGATCCTGGATCAACCCCTGACACGGGCCTCGTTTGTGCCCGGCTTTCAACTGCCGGCAGAACCTGAGGCGGAGCCGACAACCCCAAAGGACTCGGTCTCGCTGATGCAGTCGCCAAAGCATCGCGTAGCGATAACGGCTTCTTGAGACGGAAACCATGAGCTGGTTGCAGCGGGTGGGCAGCAGTTTTCTCCTGGCCGGCCAGGTGATTTTGCATCTGATGCGGGGCCGTATCCATCGCCGCAACACCCTGGATCAGTTGGCGGCGGTGGGTCTGGAGTCGCTGCTGATTGTTTTGATTACGGCGGTGGTGATCAGCGGTGTTTTCACCATCCAGTTGGCGCGGGAGTTCATCAACTTTGGCGCTTCCTCCCTAATTGGGGGAGTTTTGGCGATTGCCCTTGCCCGCGAGCTGACACCGGTGGTGACGGCGGTGATCTTGGCCGGACGGGTGGGATCCGCCTTTGCCGCCGAGCTGGGCACCATGAAGGTCACGGAGCAGATCGACGCTTTGCTGTTGTTGCGCACCGATCCGGTGGATTATCTGGTGATCCCGCGGGTGCTGGCTGCGGGGCTGATGCTGCCGGTGCTCACCATCCTCTCCCTGCTGACGGGGCTGGTGGGGGGGATGATCATCTGCGCTTCGGCCTACAACATCTCTCCTGCAGTGTTTCTCAACTCGGCGCAAACCCTTCTGACCTCTTGGGATTTGCTCGTCTGTTGTTTTAAGGCGATGGTGTTTGGGTCTTTGATCGCCATTGTCGGCTCCAACTGGGGCCTTTCCACCAGCGGGGGAGCCAAGGGGGTGGGTCGCTCCACCACCGATGCGGTGGTTACGGCGCTGCTGGGCGTGTTTGTCACCAACTTCCTTATTTCTTGGCTGTTGTTTCAGGGGCCGGGGAGCGCCCTCAGCCGCGCGTTGTAGCCACTTCTGCTGTCCCGTTAGCGTTGCGGAGCAATAGGGAGAGAGCTAGGATGGGATCCCCTTTCCCTTCAGCGGTGCAGAGCACTTTGCGAGTAGAATTTCAGATTTTCCGACAGTTGCCGCCGGAGCCGCCCCGCTGGCAGTCCTTCTGGCTGGAGACATCCCCTGGCGCCACCATTCTCGATTGCCTCAACCAGATCAAGTGGGAGCAGGATGGCAGCTTGGCCTTCCGCAAAAACTGCCGCAACACCATCTGTGGCAGTTGCGCCATGCGCATCAACGGTAGGGCAGCCTTGGCTTGTGGCCGACATGTGGGCGAAGAGCTGGATCCCCGCAGCCCCCAGCCACAGCCTATTCGCATCGGCCCTCTGGGAAACCTGCCCGTTCTGCGGGATCTGGTGGTGGATATGCAGCCCTTCTGGAACGATCTCAGCCGGGTGGATCCCTTTGTCAGCACGGCGGGGCGACGCATCCCGGAGCGAGAGTTTTTACAGCTGCCTGCCGAACGGGAGCATCTCAACGCTGCCGGTGGCTGTATTCTCTGCGGAGCCTGCTATTCCGATTGCAATGCCAAAGAGGTGAACCCAGAGTTTGTTGGCCCCCATGCTCTGGCCAGAGCCAACCGCCTCGTCCAAGACAGCCGCGACAGCCAACGGGAACAACGCCTGCAGGCTCTGGATAGCTTGGCTGGTGTCTGGGGCTGTACCCGCTGCTGGAACTGCAACAGCGTCTGCCCGATGGGCGTGGCACCTCTGGATCAAATCACCGAACTCAAACAGGGGATCCTCTCCCGCCATGCAGACAAGACCGCTGCTCTGCCCACCGACCGTTCCCGCCAGCACGCTGTTCGCGCTATTCGGACGGAGTCCTTGCCCATAGCCATCCGCCACCGCAAGACTCTGGTGCAACTGGTGCGCTCCGGTGGTTGGATAGATGAGCGCCGCTTTGCCCTGCAGGTGGTGGGCCGGGATCCCAAAGGGCTGCTCAGCTTGGTGCCTTTGGGTCTGCGCTTGTTGGCCAGGGGCAAATTTCCCTTTCGCTTCCAGCCCTCTGCAGGGGCGGCGACGGTACGGCGGCTTATCGACACAGTTAGGCAGGAAGGAAGGGATCCCCTCTAGGCTCCAGTTTTGAGGTTGTCTTGGCCGGAAATCAATCTGGCACTCAAAATCCGATCCCCCACTTTGATGTGGCGCAGCACCTCCGTTCCCTCTGTAACGTACCCGAACACGGCATAGCGGCCATCCATCAGGTTGAGCCCAGCGGGGGTGAGATCCGGTTCGGCCATGAAGATGAAAAACTGGGAAGAAGCGCTGTTGGGATCGTCGGGATAGCGGGCCATGGCCACCGTCCCTTCGGCAGAAAAAGGCAAGGCCGGCTCCACATCCCACAGGCCCATCTGATCAAAAGTTTGGCCGTAGCGGGGCATCACCTCGCCTTTGGCGCGAATCTCCATGGGGATGGTGCGAACCTTGCCCGTGGCCGGATCCACATAGCCATCGGCAGGGCCAGGGGGATCCCCGGCCTGCGCCAGGAAGAAGGTCTCCACCCGGTCAAAGGTCAGGCCATCGTAGAAGCCCCGCTGCACCAGGTCGGCAAAGTTGCCGGCAGTGATGGGGGCGCTGTAGCCATCTAAGGTGATCACCATGCGCCCAGCGGTGGTGTTTAGCTCCACCTCTGCCCGCCCCAAGAGCTGAGGTTTGTCGGCATACTCAGCAGGCACTGTGTAGGGGAAAGCCCCCACCCAGTTGTTTTCGAGGGATCCCAACTCGTCCACTAGACGGTCGTAGGCAGCGCGGGCCTCTTCTTTACCCTTGGATTTGCGCTCGCTGGCTTGGCCGATCACCCGCAACTGCTCCCGCAGCGCAGCCATCTGTTCAGAGGCTGGGGTCACCCGATCCGGAGGCAAGCCGGCCAGCAGGGAATCTCCATAGCGATCCAAGAGGTGCTCTACCTGGCGCACATCTCCCCGCACCGCTGACCAGCGGTTGTACTTCAGGTCGGTGTCGATTTTGGAGATGGCCTCATCAATTTCCAGCAGCTTCGTTTCCTGAATAGGCAACGCCCGCCGCAACAGGGTACGTGGATCGGTAATGGCATCCCCTTGGGGCAGAGCCAAGGCCGGGATCCCCCAGAGCGCCACCCCGCAGAGCAGAGCAGCTACGTAGAGGCCAATCCGGCAAAGGGATCCCCATTGCCAAAATCCTTGGGCACGCTGCGTCATGGTTCCTACCGACTGCAAAACCACTCCTGTCTCAGCCTGACATCCCACCGTCACAGGCGGCAAGCGTTGTCAGACCTCGATTGAGATTTCAACGACTGGCGTGCTCCACCTGGGGGAAAGCCGTTATCGCTACGCAACGCTTTTGCAACCGCGATAGCAAAGACGGAGTTCTCAGAGGGCATGGCTACACGGCTCTCCTACCTAGGAACGGTGACCTCGAAACGGATGACCCCGGCTGAGCCAGAACTGCCTCCCCCCACATTCACCACCACCACACCGTTGGGGTTGCTGATGCCCCCACAAGCAGGCGGCACGGCCCCACCCGGCGGAATGAAGGCCCCCCCATCCCCATCTTGGGCGTCGCTGAGGGCCACAGGGGATCCCCCTGTGCTCACCGACAGGCTGCCCGGCACGTACCGCAAACCCGCTGCCAAGGGATCGCACACCACAAAGGTGGAAGCGGGCGAGTCCAGCAGGAAGTAGATGGCAAACTGCACCCGCGCTCCGGGGCGCACCGGCAGGTTGATGGCCCCCTGCAGGAAGGTGCTGGCTCCGCCTGGCCAAGGGATCCCTGGGTTGTCGTTGGGGTCGGTGGGCTCGTCGAAGAATTCGGGGATAGGAGTTCCGTTGAGAGCGGTAATCCGCTTGACCAGTCGGATCCCTTCGCCTGGGGGAGGTGCTGGGCTGGGGGTCGGGGTTGTACCTGGGCTCGGCGTCGGTGTTGGAGTGGGTGTTGGCGTCGGCGTTGGTGTTGGTGTTGGTGTTGGCGTCGGTGTTGGGGTGGGGGTGGGCGGAGCTTGCTCCTCATATGCTCCTACATCACACCGAACTCCAGCAGGTCGGGAAAAACCCCGCTGATCCTGGTTGACAGGGCTACTGTTCAGGTCGGTACACTGCCCGGCTGGCACAGCGTCGATGGCTACACTGCCTGCCAGAAGGGCATGGGTCTGGGTCGGCCCACCATTGTTGACCAGTGGCCCAAGGTTCAAAGCTGCTGAGGTCACAGCCGTAAGTCCTGGGCAGCTTCCATCGGTGTCGAGATTCGCCCCGCTGGGGGTGAGAGTGCCAGCGTTGGAACAATTACCTCCGCTTGTACTGTTTGCTACGATTGAGTTTCTGAGGTTGGCTGTGGCGTCGTTGAAAATACCTCCACCTTTTGAAGCTGAGTTCGATGCAATTGTTACAAAGCTTAGACTGCTGGTGCCGAGATTGTAAATGCCACCGCCTTTTGTGCCAGCACTATTTCCTGATAGGGTGCTGTTGGTAATGTTTACTGTACTGCTGCTGGAAACATAGATGCCTCCCCCCTCCTGGCCGACATTGTTGAAGGAGATCTCGCTTGCGTTGAGGGTCACCTTGCCGCCATTGCCGTTGTAAATGCCGCCCCCCTTTTCACTAACGTTATTGCCGGAGATCCCTGTTTTGCTGATGTTTGTCGTGCCTAAATTGTAGATGCCGCCCCCTTCCTTGCCAGCACCATTGTTGACAATGCCGGCGTTGGTAACCGTTACCGTGCCGCCGCTGCCGTTGTAGATGCCGCCTCCCTCCTGGCCGGCACCATTGTCGGAAATGCCCGCTGCGTCAATGGTTACTGTGCCCAGGTTGTAGATACCGCCCCCTTTCTCACCAACACCATTCTTGGAAATGCCAGTGTTGGTAATTGTTACCTTGCCGCCGCTGCCGTTGTAGATGCCACCTCCCTCCTGGTCGGCACCGTTGTCGGAAATGCCCGCTGCGTCAATGGTTACTGTGCCCAAGTTGTAGATGCCGCCCCCTTTCTCACCAACACCATTCTTGGAAATGCCAGTGTTGGTAATTGTTGCCTTGCCGCCGCTGCCGTTGTAGATGCCGCCCCCTTCCTTGCCAGCACCATTGTTGGCAATGTCGGCGTTGGTAACCGTTATCGTGCCGCCGCTGCCGTTGTAGATGCCGCCCCCTTTGTCACCAACGCCATTGTTGGAAATTCCAGTTTCGCTGATGGTTGCCGTGCCCAGGTTATAGATGCCGCCCCCTTCCTTGCCGGCACCATTGTTGGTAATGCCGGCGTTGGTAACGTTTACCTTACCGCCGCTGCCGTTGTGGATGCCACCCCCTTGCTGGTTAGCACTGTTCCCCGAGATATCGGCTTTGTTGATAGTTACTGTGCCCAGGTTGTGGATGCCGCCCCCGAAAGAAAAAGCCCCATTACTGGAGATCTGAACCTCGGAGACTGCAAGCTGACTGCCGACCTCCACAAAAACACCGCCACCGGCAGTATCTGGAAAATTGGCTCCATCCGCACAGCCGCCTTTGATCGCTACACTTTGTAGATTGAGCTTGCCTCCGCTGCTGACATGGAAAATCCGAAACTCGCCTTTGGCTGCACTACCATTTAGATCGCACTTTACCGAAGTATCTCGCTGGATCGTCGCCCCGTTGCCTTGAATGGTGATGGTGCTGGTAATGTCCAAATCGTCGTTGTCCGCTCCAGAGTCGGTTTGGTGTCCCAGCCCATCGTCGTCTTTCGACAAGGTGTAGGTCGTCGCTGCCGACAGCACAATCGTGTCTGCACCTGAGCCCGCAGGACACTCATTCACTGCTGAATCGGTGTTTGCAGCTATCACGGCCTCCCGCAGAGAGCAGAAGCCATCAGTGGCTATAGCATCGCTTGGGGTGGTGACGGTGATCGTAGTCTGTGCCGGCGAAGGCAACTGCAAACCTGCTGCTGCTATACTCGCCAACAAAGGCAATACGAACCTAGAGCTGTATTTGCCCACACCTTGCCTCTCTGTCAATCAAGATGGCCCAGTAAGAGGATCTCCCCCTGCTCACCTGCGGCAACAAGCCATAGACAGGGAGAGGGGCTTGGCAATCGGCTAACCTCGAAGACCTCCTCTCCCTAAATCTACCGCTGGCTGCAGTGGATTTCCCATTCCACTCTTTCCACTCTCATTTCCCTTCTGCCAGCCGATAAGGCATGGCTACACCTTGGGATGAGAGGCTGCTCCCGGTTGAGGGGCAAGGTGTGGAATGGGCTTCACCTAGGAACGGTGACCTCGAAGCGGATGACCCCGGCTGAGCCAGAACTGCCTCCCCCCACGTTCACCACCACCACGCCGTTGGGGTTGCTGATGCCCCCACAAGCAGGAGGCACAGCCCCACCCGGCGGAATGAAGGATCCCCCTCCCCCTGTGCTCACCGACAGGCTGCCCGGCACATACTGCAAGCCAGGCGCCAGGGGATCGCACACCACAAAGGTGGAAGCGGGCGAGTCCAGCAGGAAGTAAATGGCAAACTGCACCCGCGCTCCTGGGCGCACCGGCAGGTTGATGGCCCCCTGCAGGAAGGTGCTGGCTCCGCCTGGCCAAGGGATCCCTGGGTTGTCGTTGGGGTCGGTGGGCTCGTCGAAGAATTCGGGGATAGGAGTTCCGTTGAGAGCGGTAATCCGCTTGACCAGTCGGATCCCTTCGCCTGGGGGTGCTGGGCTGGGGGTCGGGGTTGTACCTGGGCTCGGTGTTGGCGTCGGTGTTGGTGTTGGCGTCGGTGTTGGTGTTGGCGTCGGTGTTGGTGTTGGCGTCGGTGTTGGTGTTGGCGTCGGTGTTGGTGTTGGCGTCGGTGTCGGCGTCGGCGTCGGTGTGGGGGTCGGCGTGGGGGTCGGTGTTGGCGTTGGCGTCGGTGTGGGGGTCGGCGTGGGGGTCGGTGTCGGCGTCGGGGTCGGAGTTGGTGCTGGAGTGACTGTGACAGTGATGGTTGCTTGGTTGGAAATCAGCCCTACCGTATCTTTTACTGTGTATTGAATCGAAGTGGTAGTACCCGTGAAAGCTGGCAGCGGAGTAAAAATGACTACTCCGCCTGAGACGGTGTATGTACCTTCCCCGGCAACTGTCAGAGTGGTCTGTTGCCCAGGAGTGAGCGGATCTAGGTCGATAGTACTAGGATCCAAACTGAAAGCATACGCTATGTCATTCGACAACACATTGATAGTGACCGGTGTATTTTGGGGAGTGGTGGCGGAGTCATTATTAGCAACGGGGTTGTAAGCAACAATGCCCCCTCCTGCCGTCATGTCCCAACCGCCGTTAGCCTCTGTCGTATTTTTCGGAAACGTTGTGAAGTCTTGGATTGAGCCAATTACGTCATTCCCAACTACTGAGTAACCAAAGAACGTTTGACCAGATCCTATGCCCAGATCCTGGTAACTTACGAAAACACCCGACAATTTTTGATTAACTGTGCTAGCTGTAATATTCGTATTCAGATTGTCAGTTCCGCAATTGTCGCTGTAAACCTTTGTAAGTGATATCACTGTTCCTTTTCCCCAACCAGTAGCCGAGACCGAGATGACAGAGCCATAACCAAATTGTGTGGGATTTGAATCGAGTTTCGTAATAGCAGCAATTTTAAAAGGATCGTTTCCCCCTCTATCTAGAAGTAGGAAGCCAATCTTATCAAGGTTTGTAGAAGGGGCAGTTATTCCGCCTGGGGTTATAAAGTCCGCTCTCTCAATGTTGTTACTGTTCACACTGATAATATTTGTAAATAGATTATCCACACCAGCTTTGATAACCGGGTTTGAGGGATTGATTAGGATAGCTTGCTCCATCGACGTAATTCCTAGAGTGCCAGGAATGTCTGGCGGAATAACCCAGACAATGTTGCATACACCAGATTTATTGGGGTTATCGACTCTCCTCAGAACAACTTGATCGGTTGCACCAATGAGAGACAGCTTTTGGCCACTCACCTGAATGTCTGTCAGTACAGATCCAGCATCTAAGGTGGGAACAGCAGCGGCTTGGAGTGTGTGCTGATAGCTGTGATCAATCACTCCTTCGACCACAATCGTAGGGGCAGTAACGCTGCCAGCTGTGGCTTCCAAAACCCAGTCTGCTCCAGCTTTGGCATGTCCTGTGAGGTTGGTAGAAGCAGCGATATCAGCTCCTGTCAGGCGGGCTATTTGCTCTATGAAAAGTCTGCCCTCCAGCCCTGCCGCCACCTCGCAGCCGTAGATTAAAATGTCCGCATCGTCCGCAAGGCTAGATTTCCACTTTGCCAGTAGGTCCGCGTACTCGGGCAAGTTTTCTCGGTTAAGAACTCTTCTGCCCAAGGAGAGTGAGCCTGCCTGCCCGTGAGACAGGATGTGCAGGGTTTTGATGCCTTTTCGTCCTCGCAGTGTCTCTGTGATCTGCTCAATCCCATCTCTATTGGGATCCAGAAAAACAACTTCCGCTCCAGGACGAATGCCTGCCAGCAAGATCGCCAAGTCCGGCAAGGCTTGATCGATAAAGACCAGCTCATCCTGCTTGGGGTGTTGTAGAGACGTTTCCCTAGACGCAGAGAAGCTAGCTTGCTCTACCCCCAAGAGAACCATTAGCAGGGCTGTGGAAACGGTGCCCAAGCTGCGACTAAAAAAGCAAAGCAATCTTTCCAGTTGACCAGGACGAAATGAAGACGGTTTTGAGGTCAGCATTCAACACTCCTCGGCTCTCTCAGCGCGTTCTCTCAGAACACAAAACCAGCTTGACCAAACTTGACTAAAACGAGGCAGCCATCAATTATCTACCCTTACCGAAACCGTGTTGCTAAAGAGCAATGAGCCCGATGCTGAACGAACAACAGCTCTGTTGGTGATGATGGTGGGAAGAGCGGGAGTTTCAGGAGCAGGCACAAATGGAGTCGGCGTAGGTGCCGGCGGTAGGGGTACGGGAATGCGGAGGCGGCAGGGCTGATCCGATTGATTGCCTTCTGGGGCATAGCAAACGCGAATGAGATCTTCCACAAAGCGAAGCTGATTAAAACTAAGTTGATCCGCTTGTCGAATAATGTCCGTAATGATTTCCTCCAGGTCTCGGGCTGTTCTGGAAAGAGGTACGCTGACAAACAGAATATTCTCCAGATCCCTAATTTCTGGAGGCGCTAAGTTGGAGAAAGACACTCTATCCCGTTCCCGCAGCAAGATGCGATAAAGGGCTTCGCTCCAAGGGGAAACATCCACGGCTGCGCTGAAAACAAATCCCCGCAGGGGTGTAGGCTGGCCGGACTGACGCCCTTGGCCCAGGAGATTGGACTGAACCGATACCAACTTCCCCGGCGGTTGAATAATCGATCCGGAAAAGGGGATGGTGAACCGCAAGTTGTCCTCCAAGGCAGTGGTTGACAAGGCAGGCAACAAAATGTCCCCTCTTGAGCTTAGGTTGAACAACTCAACCTTATTGCCTCTTGAAAAGAGCGGCCCTCCCGAACAAAGGGCGGCTGTTGAGCCTGAAGGGCAAAGCTGAGCAAAGGGATCAACCACCAATCCCAAAATGGCAGAGGTAGAGCCAGAGCCGGGATCCCTTGGCGGCGACCCCACGGTCGAGGGGCTGCTGGAGGTACCACCACCGCAACCTTTCAGGAAAACCGTTAGGGAACCTGTAAGCACTGCCGCCAGGACAAGCGCAGCCGGTTGCCAAAATCTTCTGGGTATACCGAGTCGTCGAAACATTTGCTTATCGCCTCGCTCTCGATTAGGGATGTTGTCAGCCTGCGGAATGACTCTAGCGGGATCCCACCGTGAGAACAGCGTCGCTGAATGGCGCCACAAAACGGCTGCCTTCTCTCTCAACTCTCAGCTCGCCACTGAGAAGATAAGAACCAGCAGATAGCGGAACATTGCTTTGCACCCTCATTTGCAGGCGGTGCTCCCCAATAGCAGCAGGGAATAAGTTGGCAAAGGGAGCTTCCAGCCCTTCAGAAAACCGTGCCAGCACAAAAGTCCCCTCAGTAGCTGCAGCCAGACGCTGTAACTCCAGAAGATTCAAATCGACCCCCAACCCAACCACATACACGGTGAGTTTTTGTCCTCGCTCTCTGGCCAAAGTTGTCAGCTCCTGAGTAGCTTGGTTGATGGAGCGGGTGCTTTCGTTGTCAATCCCATCGGTAAACACCACCAAGCGGCGGTTGAAACGCTCGGTGGGCCGAAAGTCGCTCAAGAAACGCCCGGCTTCTACCGTGGCATCGTAGAGGGCGGTGTTCCCTCCGGGAACAGCGCGCAAAACGCCTCGTCTCAGCAGCTCTTTGTCGCCGGTGAAGTCCTGCAATAGCTGAGCCGTGCGCAGAGGCTGCCCCAAAGCTGTAAGGCCAAAACCTGCCCCCCGGTTGTCAAAGCGCAGAATGGCGCCCAGATCCAGGGGTGCAGGGCGAAATTGATCCAAGAGCCGAAAAACAGCCAGGAAGCGCCGAGATTGGGGATCCAAAACCAGCAAGCTGCCTGAGCCATCCATCAGCACTGCCATGAGCAAAGGCCGCTGAGCCAGATCCGACGGGGGGTTCTCGATCCGGGTGGGTGTCAGGGTCAAGGCTACCGGCTGCGGGATCCCTAGCAAGTCGGTTACCCGGTTTACCTGCAGGCTGACCTGACTGGCAGAGAGCTGGGTTATTGGTTGGGGCGGATCCCCGCCTTGCAGGAGGGCGATGTTGAACTCCATTTCCCCTTGTGTGCCAGAAAAGGAGCGGGTCAGAGCCCCATTGAATGTCAGGCGAGCTTGGGATCCCACAGCCGACGGCTCAATGCCTGTACCGCCGGAAGAGCCACAGCCGACAAGGCAGCTTCCCACGAGCACCAGGAGAAGCAGCCAACCAGCTTTTTGGCTTTTTACTTGACCGGGCTGTATTTTTACAGTCATTGCAGCTGCCAGTGCAAGCATAGTGGGGTGGCATGAAAGTACGGAGTTAGAATACCACCCAGTAATTCCGAAAGCTACTGTAGCGCTTGGTGTAGGCGTAAAGATTTTTACTGCAGTTAGAGGATCTCGAGTTCATCTTTTTTCGCAATGCGAGCACAGCGGGTCTCAGCTTTGAGCCTAGTAAGGCGGCTAAAGCCTGTCTGCTCCGAGAATTGCTTCGAGATAAAGACCCCTTTGTTTTGCCACTTGTGGCAAGCGTTCTCGCTGACCAATTGTCAAATAAGCCGGCGCTCTCCTCCGTGGCCTATAGTTCATAGCAGCTCATCAGTGCAGGTGTAAGCTCTAAAAGGATCCCCTGGGTGAGGAGGAGAACTGAACATGGCGGCAAAGCAACTCAAGTTCTATTGGAGCCCCCAACACCAGCTCTTTAGCTGCGATGGCGCCAAGTTGGAGGGGCACGGCTACATCCAAACCAACCCCTCCCATGACCTGGTTCACCTGCTCATTGCCGCCAACGGCAACATGCCCTGGCAGCCGGTGGAAAGCCGCGAGCAAACTTGCTTTGCCGAGTACAACGCGGTGATGCTGGAGCATCTGTTGGTCAACTGCTTCAACGCAGCGGTGCTGGGATCCCTGCCTGCCCAGCAGATCATTCCAGAGGCGCGGAAGTTCTTGCGGTGGTTTGTTTCAGAACATTACGCCCCTTTTCCGGTGTCTGAAGAAGAGGCTTTTCGTCGCTTTGCTGCGCACCTGGATATTGAGCGCATTGTGCGTTTGTTCCCCTATTTTTACAGTCTGCGGGCTTGGGAATGCTTCAGCCTCGATTACCGCGCCGAGACCTACGACCTGGAGTTCACCTCCGAGGATGATCCCGTTCGAGAGGCCCCGGAATGGGCGGCGGATCCCAACATTTTGGAGACTCAGGAGCTGGTGCGGCAAAAGCTCTCTGAGGCAGTAGCCGAGGCGGGCTCGATCCGGCCCAAACCGGAGCCCGTTTTCCCGCCAACTTCGTCAGCTTCTCCTCTGTCCGATCCCCCAGCCAAGACCAGGCAGAAAAAAACCGGACTCGGCTTCAAGCCTGCCCGTTGATGGATCCCCTCACCCCTTTCCCACAGGGAGAGGGGAAGACTAATCTGCGCCTTTCACTAGCCGACGAAAGGCCTTTTTGCCCACCTGCAAAATCCGCCCGGCCAGCTCCGAGGCATGGGCAAACTCCAGGTCGGGATCCTCCACCTTTTGCCCATCCAGCCGCACGGCGCCCCCTTGAATCTGCCGACGGGCCTCGGCGGCACTCTTGCACAGGCCACACTCACGCAGGATGTAGCTGAGTTTAACAGGGTAAGACAACCCATCGATGGCAAAGGTGGGGATGGATCCCGTTTCGGCAAGAATACCGTCTAGCACCAGGGCTTGGGCGGTGCGCTGGGCCTCTTCTGCCGCTGCAGGGGAGTGAAACTGGGCCACTAGGGTCTTGGCTAGGAGGATCTGCCGCTGGCGGGGATCCTGCGGCAGCTCGGCAAGGGGCACTGAGGTGAGCAACTCAAAGTAGCGCTCCACCAGGTGATCCGGCACCTTCTCCAGCTTGGAGTACATGGTGAGGGGATCCTCGGTCAGGCCCACGTAGTTGTTTTTGGACTTGGACATTTTCTGGTACCCGTCCAGCCCCTCCAAAAGCGGCACCGTCACGCAGAACTGCGGCGCTTGGCCCTTCCAAATTTGCAGATCCCGACCGGTGAGCAGGTTAAAGCGCTGGTCGGTTCCCCCCAGTTCTACGTCGGCTGCCAGAGCCACCGAGTCGTAACCCTGCAAGAGGGGGTAGAGAAATTCGTGCAGATAAATTGGCGTTCCAGCTCGGTAGCGCTGGGCAAAGTCTTCTTTGGCCAGCATCTGCCCCACCGTCATCTGGGCCTGGAGTTCGATCAGCTCGCTGAGAGTCAGGTGGGCCAGCCACTCGCTGTTGCGGCGCACCTCCAGCCGGCCAGGGGTCTCAAAATCCAAGATCTTGCCGGCCTGCTCCAAGTAGGTGCGGGCGTTTTCCTCCACTTCTGCTGGGGTGAGGCGGGGACGGGCCTCCGATTGGCCAGTGGGATCCCCGACCAGCGCTGTGAAGTCCCCAATGAGCAAAATGGCCACATGGCCCGCATCCTGAAACTGGCGCAACTTGCGCAACACCACCGAATGCCCCAGGTGCAGATCCGGTCGGGTGGGATCGATGCCCAGCTTCACCCGCAAGGGACGATTTGTTGTGGCCAGGCACTCCGCCAGGGCAGCAGCTCCTCCTGGAAAGATCTCGGCCACCCCCCGCTCAACAATTTGGGCTATCAACGGATCCCGGTACGCTGGCGAAACTGAGGCTGACGATAAACTCAAATCCTGCTCCTCCGGCTGAACCCATGAGCCATTTTAAGCCCACGCAAATTAAGCCCACGCAAAAGATGGTCGGCTCTCAACTCGCTCCACCTAGCCCGGTTGGAGTTGTCGATGGGCAGGGTTGGCCATCCTGCTGCCCCAATAGACGCCGCCCTATAATGGGTCTGGCTTGTTGTTGCTTTGCAACACGGACGTGACAGGGTTTTTGACGTGACCTACGGTCGCAGACCATTGGCCCGCCGGGCGAGAAAGCCAGGGGTAGAGCGTGTCTCCAATTCCCCTTTTTCCGGATCGGGGTTTGACGAGCATGCCGACTATACCCCACCCACCCGCCCCTCCCGGATTGCCCAGGTTGCGGGTGTGGTGGGCAATCTGTTGCTGGGATCCCTGCTCTTGGGATCCACGGCAACGGCTGCCGGATTGGTGGGGCTGGCCATTAGCTTCCGCAACTTGCCGGACGTGCATCAATTGCGGGATTACGTGCCCATTGCCACCACCCACATTGTCGATATTCGGGGCGAGCCCATTGCCAGCCTACACGGGGAGGCCAACCGGGAAGTGATCTCCCTTGAACAGGTCTCGCCGGAGATGAAAAAGGCCTTGCTGGCCATTGAAGACAGCCACTTTTACACCCATCCAGGCATTAATCCGGTCAGCTTGGGCCGGGCGATCCTAGGCAGTGTGGAGGGGGGTATAGGCTCGGCGGGGGGGGGATCCACCCTGACAATGCAGTTGGTCAAGAACCTGTTTTTGAGGCCGGAGCGTACCCTCAGCCGTAAAGTCGCCGAGATCGTGTTGGCGGTGCGCCTAGAACAGGTCTTCAGCAAAGACGAGATCCTGGAGATGTACCTCAACCAGGTGTATTGGGGGCACAATCTCTACGGCATCCAGGCGGCGGCCCGCAGCTACTTCAACAAGGATGCGTCTGAACTGAACTTGGCTGAAGCGGCGATGTTGGCTGGGATCCTGCCGGCCCCGGAAACCCTCAGCCCCTTTCGCAACCTGGAGGGAGCCAAACGGCGGCAACACCTGGTGCTGGATCGTCTGGTGGAGCTGAAGTGGATTACCCCCGAGGAAGCCCAGGCGGCGCGGGAGCAAAAGCTGACCTTAGGCCGCATTACCTCCTTTCAAAGCAATGCTCCGGCGGTCACCGATGCCATTGAGGCGGAGCTGCGGCGCCGCTATGGGGAACAAGCTCTAATGCAAGGAGGTCTGCGGGTTCAGTCCACCATCGATCTGCGTCTGCAGCGCCTTGCCCAGCGCATTGTCAATGAAGATGGCCCCCGCATTGGGGCAGCTCGTCGTGCCGATCAAATGGCTTTGGCGGCAGTGGATCCCCGTACCGGCTATGTGAAAGCCATTGTGGGCGGGATCAACGCTCAGCGGGGCCAATTTAACCGCGCCACCCAGGCGTTTCGCCAAACGGGATCCACCTTTAAGCCCTATGTGTACTACGCGGCTCTGGCCAGCGGGCGCTATTCACCCGGCAGCATCTTGGAAGATACCCCCGTCACCTATCCCGGCTCGCCACCCTACAGCCCGAAAAACTACGACAACACCTTCTATGGCTCCCTCACCTTTGCTCGGGCTTTGGAGCTCTCCCGCAACGTGCCCACGGTCAAGTTGGCCGATGATGTTGGGATCCGCAACGTCATCGCAGCGGCTCAGGCCACCGGCATCAGTGCCGAGATGTTTCCCAACTTGGCTACAGCTCTGGGCTCGGCCAGCGTCAGCCCCCTGGAGATGGCGGCCAGCTATGCGGTCTTTGCCAATGGCGGATATCGGGTGGAGCCGACCCTCTTGGCCCAGGTGGTGGATCGCAACGGCCAAATCCTCTTCGAGGCCAGGCCTCAGCCGCAGCGGGTTTTGGATCCCTGGGCGGTGGCTACGCTCAACCAAATCCTCAAAGGGGTGGTGACCCAAGGCACCGGGAGGGCAGCTCGTCTGGACGATGGGCGACCTGTAGCCGGCAAAACCGGCACCACCTCTGATTTCCGCGACGCTTGGTTCATCGGCTATGTGCCGCAACTGTCTACCGCCATTTGGATTGGCAACGACAACAACTCCCCCATGCTGCCCGGCACCGCCGGCGGGGCCTTTGTTGCCCCCACCTGGAAGCGCTTTATGACTGAGGCTCTGCAAGGGATCCCACCTCAGGACTTCCCCAGCCCGCATCAATTTCCCCCTCCCCGACCATGACCTACAGCGAGGAGCGGCTGGCGCGCATCGAGCGCACTGTCGAGGCCAACGCTCAGGCCATCGCCCAACTGGCCCGGCAAAACCAAGAGCTGATGCAAACCATTGCCGGCACCGAGGAACGCATTGCCAAAGCCGAGGAACGCATTGCTGGCGCCGAAGAACGTCTGGAGGCCGAGGTCAAACGCTGGGACGAGCGGTTTTTCCAGCTCAGCCGCGATACCCTCAACTTCACCCGCAATGTGGTTACCATTGCCGCCATCACGGCTGTTTTGATCCCCCTGCTCAGGGATGTCGCTCCCCTGCTGATCGAGCTGTTGCGGGAGGGATCCCGTTAGCGCTTTCCAGCCGGGACGATCTCGCTTTTCCAACCGCTGGCCAACGAGTGGTTGTCGGCCATTGGGCTGAGACAGCCGCGATTCCACCTCTCTGGGGTCGAGCAGGGTTCCAACCGGAATCGAGGTGTCCAAGGGATCCCAGCGCGTACTGATTCTGAGTTACACTAAGACTGCAAAGAAAGGTAACGCCTTTTTCTGGTTCTCCTGACCCTTCACCGCGTTCTTTCTTGCATTCCTTGCACAAGACACAGAGGACAGACGATTATGGCTTTTGAACTCCCGGCTCTGCCCTATCCTGCCGACGCGCTGAAGCCCTACATGTCGGCAGAAACGTTTTCCTTCCACCACGGCAAGCACCACGCGGCCTACGTAGCCAACCTGAACAAGCTCATCGAGGGCACCGATCTGGCCAACAAGTCTCTGGAAGAAATCATCAAGGCCACCTTTGGGGATCCCAACAAAGCGGGTATCTTCAACAATGCTGCCCAAGTTTGGAATCACACCTTTTTCTGGGAATCCATGAAGCCAGGCGGGGGAGGTGCGCCTACCGGGCCTATTGCCGACAAGATCAACGCCGACTTTGGCGGCTATGACAAGTTTGCAGAAGCCTTCAAGACGGCAGCCGCCACCCAATTTGGCAGCGGTTGGGCCTGGCTGGTGCTGGACAACGGCACCCTGAAGGTCACCAAAACCCCCAATGCCGAAAACCCCCTGGTTTACGGCCAAACGCCCCTGCTCACTTTGGATGTGTGGGAGCACGCCTACTACCTGGATTACCAAAACCGGCGGCCTGACTTCATCAGCGCTTACCTGGAGCACCTGGTGAACTGGGATGCCGCCAATGCCCGGCTGGCTGCCGCCTGACTCTACCTGTTCTGGGATCCCTTGACGGGGGATCCCATCGAAGACTAGCCCTATGTCTCTGTTTGCGAAGGGATCCTTGGGGATCCCTTTTTTGCGCCTAGTCTTTCCCCAAGCGTTCCCGCTCCTCGCGCAACCGCTCCAGAAAGCCAGGGGTGGGAGGTTGGGTTGGAGGGGCTGCAAGGGGAGCAGAAGTTGGAGCAACCCGGTTCACTTGGGGAAACAAAGGTTGATTGATGGGCTGCGGCGGGAGAGGTTTGGCCGGGACAGGGGCTGGAGAAGGTGGAGCAGCGGGCGTGGGCACGGCAACCGGTCGGGGTGGAGGCACAGCAGGGGCTGGAGGAGGAGGTGACACCTGCTGAGTTGGAGCAGGGGGCTGAGGGGTAGAGGACACTGCCTCTGGAGTTGCTGCTGGCCTGGGTGTGGGCTCGCTTGCGGACTCACCGATTCCCAGATCTGGGGCGGGATCATCCTCAAACACCGGTTTGCCCTCCGGATCCCGCGGCAGCCAGTCCAGCAGGGGTTCAGGAGTGGCTGAGGGATCCCGCTCGGAGCCGCCGACGCGATGGGTATCAGGTCGTTCAGGGACAGCAGGCAGTTTTTCCCTGCCTGGGCCCGGATCCAACAGCAGACGCAGGCCCCAGAAGGTGCTCCCCGCAATGGCCACAAAAAGGGCTATCCCAGCCCAGAGGGGAAACGGCTTGGCCTCGGGCTCTGCCTGGGTACTGAGCAGGTGTGTGCCCGACTGCCCTGCATCCACCGCCGCCAGGGTGCGCTCGGAGAAGATGGGTGCGGTTGGGGGGGGCGCGAGGGAAGAGCTGGCAGCGCTCTGGGAGCGCAGGGATCCCTCCAATTGGGCGCTGAGAACCTTCATATCTTGGGGCCGCCGGTCGGGATCTTTGGCCAGACAGGAGAGCACCACCTGTTCCAGCTCCAGCGGAATCTCATAGGGCAAATTCGAGCGATCGAAGGGCTGAGGCTGTTGGTAATTGTGGGCCTCGTACCAGCCGGGGAAAGAATCGCTCTTGGGTCGCAGAGGTTGTTGCCCGGTCAACATGCGGTAGAGCACTACGCCAAGCGAGTAGATATCCGAGCGGGCATCCAGGGCTTCCCCGCGCACCTGTTCGGGAGAGGCATAGCGCACCGTACCCAAAAAGCCGGTGGTCTGGGTGCCGAGGGCGAGGGAAACGTCGCTGAGGAGCTTGGCAATGCCGAAATCCAAGATTTTGACGGTCTCCCCCAACGTTTCATCTTTTAGGACGAAGAGGTTGCTGGGTTTGATGTCGCGATGGATCACCCCCTTGATGAGATGGCCATCCTGCTCGGTCTCTAGGTTGTGGGCGTAATAGAGACCGGCACACACTTGGCGGGCAATCCTCACCACCTGTTGAGGCGGCAGCACCGGCTGCTTGAGCATCAGCTCCCCCAAACTGCGCCCCGTCAGGTATTCCATCACCAGGTAAGGTTGGTCGTTCTCTAGGCCATAGTCCAATACCTTGACAATGGCAGGGTGCTCCCCCAGCAGCGTGCTGATGCGAATTT
Source organism: Thermostichus sp. MS-CIW-37 (assembly GCF_054060065.1). Lineage (NCBI taxonomy): Bacteria > Bacillati > Cyanobacteriota > Cyanophyceae > Thermostichales > Thermostichaceae > Thermostichus > Thermostichus sp. MS-CIW-37. The sequence continues at coordinate 77,296 of NZ_JBSSCV010000012.1, forward strand.
CCTGCTGAAAACGTTTGTGCAACTGGCGTCGGGTGTTGTCATCGCCTGCTAAGTTTTGGTGCAACAGCTTGACCGCCACCGGACGGTTGAACAGGCGCGTATCGACAGCCTTGAACACCCGCCCCATGCCACCTGCTGCAATGCTGTGAACCAGTTGATAGCGCTGGCCGATCACTTTTCCAGGAGCAAGCTGGTGCATAGGCAGCCTAGGAGCATGTACCCTCTGATTTTAATGCGTGTTTCTCGGGGGTTTCTCCCGCCTTTCTCTGGGCACTACTGCCAAGCTGTTTTCACTGCTTAATGTGTCTTAATGTGTCTGATGTACTTACTTTTGAATACTTATTAAACGCCCTGCCAGTAATTGAAGGCCGGACAAAGTCTGTGGGGCATCGAGAGCTACTTGGATCTGGAGGGATCTGATAGACTCATGCGGGCGCTTTGCCGGGTCTGTTCATTAGCTGTCTGTCGGGTGATTTATGCTGGCTAACTGGCTGCAAATTTCGGGGATCCCTCTAGCCCTGATCGGCCCTGTTGAGAATCCGGTGCTGGTGTTTTTGATCATCCTGACCATCATGCTGGTGGCTCCCTTGCTGTTTGAGCGGCTGCGCCTGCCGGGGATCATCGGGTTAATCTTGGCTGGGCTGGTGGTGGGGCCCTACGGCTTGGGCATCTTGCGGCGGGACGAGACCATCATCCTGCTGGGCACGGTGGGGCTGTTGTTTCTCATGTTCATGGCGGGGCTGGAGACCAGTCTGGAAGATTTGAAGCTCAATGCCGGGAAGGCCACCCTCTTCGGGGCGCTCACCTTTCTGTTGCCCATGCTCATCGGCACAGCAGCCATGTTGGCCATTGGGTATGGCTTTCTGGCGGCGGTGCTGGTGGCCTCTTGTTTTGCCTCTCACACCCTGATCGGTCTGCCCATCATCTCGAAGCTGGGGTTGATGCGTCTGCAGACGGTAACGGCAACTTTGGGGGCCACCCTTATCACGAATGTCCTGGCTTTGTTGGTGCTGGCGGTGGTGGTGCGCGCCCACCAAGGGGAGCTGTCGCTGCGCTTTTGGCTGACGTTGATCCCTTCCATTGCCCTCTACACGTTTGCCACCCTGTGGGGGGTGCCTAAGCTGGGCAGTTGGTTCTTTCAACGCTTTGGTCACGACGAAGGAGCGGAGTTTACTTTCGTGATCGCCACTTTGTTTGTGGTGGCCTACGGAGCGGGGTTGATCGGCATTGAGCCGGTGGTGGGAGCCTTTCTGGCCGGGACGGCCATTACCCCCATCATCCCCCAGCTCAGCCCCCTGATGAACCGGATCCAGTTTATCGGCAACACCCTGTTTGTGCCTTTTTTCTTGATCTCGGTGGGGATGCTGATCAATCCCGGTATTCTCTTGGGGGAGCCGCGCACGCTGCTGGTGGGCGGAGTGATGATTGCAGCGGAGGTGGTGAGCAAGTTTCTGGCCGCTTGGATCCCGGCCCAACTGTTTGGCTGGCGCTTTGCCAGCACGATGATCATGTTCGGTTTGTCGATGGCTCAGGCGGCAGCTACCCTGGCGGCGATCACGGTGGCTTTTCAGGTGGAGTTGGTGGATGAGCTGACGGTGAACGGCACCATTGCCATGATCCTGGTGACCTGTGTTGCCTCGCCTTGGATTGTGGCCCGCTGGGGAGAGCAAATGCAGCCAGCCGAAGTGGCGGCAGAGTCCACTGAATTGCCCAAGCCAGATTGGGGAGCTCGCGTCTTGGTGCCGGTGGCCAACCCGGATACCGAAAGCAACCTGCTGCAGTTGGCTTTGATTTTGGCCAAAAAAGATGGGGGAACGCTGCTGCCGCTGCATGTTTTGTCTGACCGCGCCGGGATCTCGCCGGCAGCCCTGGCCCTGCAGGAGCAGTTGCTGACTTTCGCAGAAGCTCTGGCCCACAGCGCCGTGGCCCGAGTGGAGCCGATCCGGCGGGTGGATGACTCGGTGGAAAAAGGGATCATTCGCTCGGCGGCGGAACGGCAGGCAACCTTGGTGATCCTGGGCTGGAAGGGCTACTCCACCTATGCGGAGAACTTTTTCGGCAGCATCATCGACGCGGTGGTGCGGCAGGTGGGGATCCCAGTGTTGATCACGCGGTTTCCGGTACCCATCGAGACGGCGCGCCGCATCCTCTTGGTTGCACCGGAGCTGGAGGTCTCTCCCGGATCCCTGCAGCAGACCCTTGGGCTGGCGCAGACGCTGGCCGGCGAATTGAAAGCAGGTTTGCAGATCCTGCTGGTGCAAACCCGACCTGGGCGGGAACGCTCCCCAGCCTTGCCGGCAGAAAGCTATGCCCACTTGCCGGTTCAGCGGGTGCAGGGGGGGGTGGTGGCGGAAGCCTTCAAAGCGCTGCAGCCAGGAGATGTGTTGGTGTTGATTCCCAGCGAAACCGGCAACCGGTCGCGTCTGGGCCGAGAGCCGGAGACCATCGCCCGCAACCGACCCAGCCTTCCCATCATCGTGGTGCATTTGCCGCGGGATTCAGCTCATCCCTTGCGCCAAGGAGATGGGGTTCTGGCGGCCGCAGAGCCCACTTGACAGGGATGGCATTGGGGTGTTGTCTGGCGGACTGGAGCTCTTGTCTCAACGACGCCCCGGCTCCCCTGGTAAACTGGGATACCCCAGGTTCGGAGCAGTCGTGAGCCAGAAGGGAGGCCCAGAGCCATAGACTATGTTGATTGAGGAAGTGGGGGTGGTACCCTACGGAGCACAGGAGCATGACTCTAGTCAATAATAAGCTCAACTATACTGAAAATGATGTATAATATGTTCAGTACGGATTACTACCAGTTGATCTTTCTGTTTACTTTCGAGTCTGCCAACATGGTAGCCAAAGCAAAGCAGAAAATTGGTAGTAAGACGACACGGAAACTGCGCTTTGGGTATTCTACTCAAAGCTTTGCGGGATACCGCCATTCTGTTTGGACTCCGTCCCGCTAACGCGAATGGAAACAAACAGAATGCTATCGCTGCATAGTTGAACAGTGATGTTCAGCAGTGTTCAGCGTAAATGTATCAGTATGGTTGCCTATTTGCTGGAAGTCGGCTGTGAGGAACTCCCGGCCAGTTTTGTGGATTCGGCCCTAGAGCAGTGGCGAACCGGGATCCCGGCCTCTTTGGCGGAGGCTCATCTGCAAGCGGAGCAGATGCAGCTTTTCGGTACGCCGCGCCGCCTGGCGGTTCTGTTGCAGGGGTTGCCCACCCAGCAGCCGGATCGCACTTTGGAGGTGAAGGGGCCGCCGGTTCAGGTCGCCTACCAAGATGGCCAGCTCACCCCTGCCGGGGAAAAATTTGCCCAAAAACAAGGGGTGGATCCCGGCAGCCTGGAAATCCGGCAAGTGGGCAAGGGATCCTTTGTGTTTGCGGTGCAGCGGGTGCGGGGCCGACCGACGGCAGCCGTGCTCCAAGAATTGGCACCCGCCTGGATTACCAACTTGAGTGGGGAACGGCTGATGCGCTGGGCCTGCGGGGATCTGAAGTTTCCGCGCCCCATTCGCTGGCTGGTTTCCCTTTGGGATGATCAGGTGCTGCCTTTGCTGCTGCCGACCCACGAGGGCAATACCATGCCGGGCTTGGTGGCGGGGCGGGTGAGCCGGGGGCACCGCGTTTTGGGATCCCAGCAGGTCACTCTGGAGCGGGCCGAGAGCTACGTTCAGCAAATGCAAGAGGCCGGGGTCAGCCCCGATCCGGCAGTGCGGGAAGCGTACATTCAGGCCGAGGTAACCAAGCTGGCCAGGCAGGTGAATGGGGAAGCCCAGATCCCTGCCCCTCTGCTGCGGGAGGTGGTGCAGTTGGTGGAGTGGCCGACGGCGGTTTTGGGGCGTTTTGAGCCGGAATTTTTGCGCCTGCCGCCGGCGGTGATTGAGACGGTGATGATCATCCACCAACGCTATTTCCCGGTACGGGATGGCCGGGATCCCCAGAAATTGCTGCCCTATTTCATCACCATTTCCAATGGCGACCCTGGGCAATCGGAGCGGATCGGGGCAGGCAACAGCCGGGTGGTACGGGCGCGCCTGTCGGATGCCCGCTTTTTCTACGAAGAGGATCGGCGGATCCCCTTGGCGCAGCGGGTGGAACGCCTGCAGGCGGTTACTTTTGCCGAAGGGCTGGGATCCATGCGGGACAAGGTGGAGCGCATCCGCCACATCAGCCGCCTCATTGCTGCTGCCTTGAACTTGGATGCCCAGGAACAAGCGCTGGTGGAGCGCACGGCTTACCTGTGCAAGGCGGATCTGGTTACCCAAATGGTGTACGAATTCCCCGAGCTGCAGGGGATCATGGGGGCCGACTACGCTCGGCAGGATGGGGAACCGGAGGCGGTAGCCGAGGGGATTGAGCAACACTACTGGCCTTTGGGAGCGGGGGACGCTTTGCCCACAGCACTGACGGGGCGGGTGGTGGGCTGGGCAGATCGCCTGGATACCTTGGTGGGCATGTTTCGCTTGGGGCGGATCCCCACCGGCTCCTCGGATCGCTTTGCCCTGCGGCGGGCCGCCAACAGCCTGGTGCTGGTTGCCTGGGATGCCGGCTGGACTTTTGACTTCAACTTGCTGTTGCAGAGCGTGGTGCAGGACTATGCCTTTGGCGATGTCCACACCTTGCGAGCCTTGCAGGAGTTTTTGGCCCAACGGATACAGACCCTTTTGCAGGAGGAAAAACGGATTGATTACGACTTGGTCAGGGCTGTGGTGGGGGATCCCGAGTCGGTCAAAGCGGAGGATCCCCAGAAGGCCGAGATCACCATGCGGGCCCTGGGCAACCTGCCCTTGACTTTGCTGCGGGCGGAGTACCTGCAACACCTGCGGGCCACCGGGGAATTGGCGGATCTCTATCCCACCCTCAATCGCTGCGCCCGCCTGGCAGCCCAAGGGGACTTGGACTACGCCGTGGTGGATCCGGCAGCCGCCGTGGATCCCGGTCAGTTGCAGGAGGCGGCAGAAAGGGAGTTGTACGAGGCTTGCCAGAAAATCTATCGTCTGGGGGTGGAGCCGGCCTTACGGGGAGATTTTGTTCCCTTGGTGGAAGCTCTGCAAGCGGCAGCCCCTCAGGTAGCCCAGTTTTTTGAAGCCGTTCTGGTGATGGATCCGGATCCTGTGCGACGGGCCAGCCGGCTCAATTTGCTGGGAGTATTGCGCAACCAGTCCCGCCTGTTGGGGGACATGGGGGCTGTGGTCATGGCAGGGGAGTCGTCGCCGGAGAAGACCTCCTAGCCGTTTCAGATCAGTTTACTTCGAGACAGATCCCCCTCACCCCCAGCTTCTCTCCCAGAGGGAGCTACCCCCCAAGGACTCTGTCCCACTGGCGCGAACGGCTTGGGAATGGACATATCGTCATTTCCACTCAAACTCAGAACACTGTGCCCACACCTAAACCGTTGGTCGCGTCTTCGCGTCAGCGTTGCGGAGCAATAGCGTTGCGGAGCAATAATGCAGGGGGTTAGAAGGTTTTTCAAGGACTCCGTCCCGCTGGCGCGAGCAGTAGCCCAGGCGTCTCATCTTAACCTGAACAACCATACGATTTATCCAAGAAATTGCAAACACTGCTGCAAAGCCCGCTGCACCGAGCCTAGGTAGCCCTCTCCAAACAGGTTGAGATGGTTGAGCCAGTGGTAGAGCTGGTAGAGGGGCTTGCGGTGAGGATATCCCTTATCCAAAGGATAGGTCTGCTGATAAGCCCGATAGAACTCCGGCGGAAAGCCGCCAAACAGTTCTGTCATCGCCAGATCCGTCTCTCGATCCCCGTAGTAGGTGGCCGGATCGAAAATCACCGGGGATCCATCGGCTAAGGCCCCGTAGTTGCCGCCCCACAGATCTCCATGCAACAGAGCGGGTTCTGGCCTGTAATCCTGAAAAAAAGCTTCTAGCTCCGCCATCACCCGTTCGGCTTGGGCCACCCACGTGCCGCGATACCCCTGTTGGCAAGCCAATTTCACCTGGTAGAGCAGCCGCTGTTCCCGATAAAAATCCGGCCAATTCTGCCGCCAACTGTTGATCTGAGGCGTAGAGCCGATGGTGTTGTCGCGCTCCCAACCGTAGCTGCCGTTGGGGGATAGGGTGCGGTGCAACTGGGCCAACTGGGATCCCAATAAACCCGCAGTCTGCGGACGGGGCGAGGTTAGCTCCAGGTATTCCAGCACCAAGTAAGCCTGCTCTCCTACGGATCCCCAGATGATGGGCTGGGGCACGCGAATGGCCTGGGCAGCCGCCAGGGTTCGCAAGCCCGCAGCTTCCGCTGCAAACATCTCCAGCGCTCTTTCTCCCCCACGGGCCAATTTGACAAAGTAGTCTCTTGCCCCTTCTGCAAGAGGGCTTTGGGAAGCGCAGGAAAACCGATAGGTGGCGTTGATGCTGCCTCCGCCCACAGAACGATACTGTAGGGGCTGGATGGGATCCCCTGTCGCTTCCGCAAGGTGCTGGGCGATGGTTTGCCAAAGAGTTTGCATCAGCAGCCAAAGTCAATTGTCGGAGAAAAACAGGTACTTAATCAGACCTGTAAGCACACCACCCACTAGGGTAATAATTGCCCCTCGGCTGATGAACTCCTGGTTGTCCAAGCGCTTGCCAATCCCGTCCATCTTCTCGCTCAGTTTGCCTTCCATCCCGTTGATCCTTTCGTTCAACTGGGCCTCAATGCCATCGATTTTCTCGGTGAGCTTGACCTCGACGCTGTTAATCCTTTCGTTCAGCTTGGCCTCAACGCCATCGATTTTCTCGGTGAGCTTGACCTCGACGCTGTTAATCCTTTCGTTCAGCTTGACCGCCACCCCGTCAACCCGCTCTTCCAGCCGCTTGATCTCCCCTTGCAGCCTTGTTTCCACCTGGCGGATCTCGCCCCGCATTTCTGTAAATTGCAGGTCGATCTTCCGATCCAGGGCGAGGATGAGATCTCTGAGATCGGGCTGGGCAGTTTCGTTCATGGGAAAGAGAGCAGCGGGGCTTGAAGCCATTATGGCAGCAGAGCACTCTGCTTCATCGTGTCGTTTGTCTTGTCAGCCTTGCTCAAGTTCATTCCAGAATGAACGTTTGCAGGCTTGCCATGGCAGCGCCGAAATCCTCGGTCAATTGGGGTGGCCCAGCTCCTATTCCCCTTCAGTAGGTGCTGCTGCCTCAGGATCCAAAACGGCTCCTGCCCCGTAAGAGTCAATATCTATGGCCTGGGAGCCGCCCGTAGCCAACAGAGCCAGCAGGGATCCCAACTGCCACCACACCAAGCCTGCCGTGCCCAACACTAGGATCCCACCGACGCAGGCGGCCAGAGCCATAGGCAGGCCAAACACATTCAAACACGCAGCCACAAAGCCAAAGGTAAACAAGCAGCAGAGACTGTAGGTGAGGATCACCCCAGGAGTGCGATAGCGAATTTGGGCTTGGCTATCCCGGTTGAGCTGCCAAAGGGCTACCTGGTATTCCAACTTGTCCTTGAAAAGGATGCCAAAGATAACGGCAAAAAAGCTGAGCAGGGCAATGGCAGAGTAAATGGGGGGATTGGCGAAGGGATCAGAAAAGTTGCCGCCGGCGTAAAGGGATTCCATGGGGCCTACCTCGGTTCGGGATCTAAGCTCTTAGCTTAACATTTCTTAGCATTACTGCCAGTAAGCCGGGTTGCGTTAGCTCCACCAAGTCCACCCTAACCAGGTTGTCGCTCACCGAAAAAACTGGGTCTGAAGCCCCGCCCTTGAGGCCTACGGCCCGCTGACGCGACAGGGCGGCTTTCATGTGTGTACAATACAACCCATGAAACAGACTCTAACACTGGTTTGTAAGTCCAACCCA
>NZ_JBSSCV010000013.1:0-81137 GCF_054060065.1 Thermostichus sp. MS-CIW-37
GCATTCCAGAAGCGGGGATATGGGTTTCCCCGTTTCAAGAAACAAGGCCAATTTAAGTCTTTTGTGTTTCCCCAGTTCAAGGACAATCCCATCTCCGGTAGCAGTATCAAGCTACCAAAGATAGGAAAAGTGCCTATCAACTTGCATCGTCCTATCCCAGATGGGTTCAAGGTCAAGCAAGTGAGGGTGTTGTCCAAGGTAAGAGGGACGCAATGGTATGTCGTCGTTACCATCGAATCGGACATATCGGTTCCCGATGCTCCGGTTCACGGTCGTGCGATTGGGATTGATCTGGGATTGGAACGGTTTTTGACGGTTTCAGATGGTAGCTTCCAGGAGCGACCCAAGTTTTTTAGGTCGATGCAACGCAAGCTGAAATTGCTGCAACGCAGAGCGGCACGAAAACAGAAGGGGTCACGAAACTGGGAGAAGGCACAAATCAAGGTTGCCAGAATGCACCATCGGATTGAGAACCGTCGTAAAGATTTCCACCTAAAGACGGCTCATAAGCTTTGTGACCAAGCGCAAACCATCTTTGCAGAAGACCTCAATGTCACAGGCTTGACACGGGGAATGCTGCGAAAAGATTGTGTCGATGTCGCTTTTGGACAATTTCTGTCTCTGTTGGAATGGGTGTGCTGGAAACGGGGAGTGTACTTCGCTAAAGTCAACTCCAACGGGACTAGCCAAACCTGCCCCAAATGTTTTGCCACTGTCAGTAAGGGGTTGAAGATTAGAGAGCATCATTGTCCTGAGTGTGGGTATCGAACTCATCGTGACCATGCAGCAGCAGAAATGGTTTTGCATCGTGGACTAGAGAATGTAGTAGCCCAGGGACTCTGGGGAACGGAAACAGCCTGCCAAGTCGTTCTGTCGGGGGTCTATGACCTAGATAAGTGGCGTGGGGCAGGAATGCCTAACCGTGAGGTTAGGAAGCCCGCGCTGTACCCGTAGGGTCAGCGTCGGGAGGATGTCACTCCTCTGTCCAGAAACGCTCGGAAAGATACTTGTCAGCCCCGTCACAAAAGATGGTCACCACCACTCCAGAGGAGAGCTGACGGGCCACCTCTAGGGCTGCCACCACATTAGCCCCGGCAGAGATGCCCACCAGCAAGCCTTCCTCTAAAGCCAAGCGCTTAACCATTTTCTGGGCTGCTTCTGTGGAGATCTCAATGTGCTGGTCAGGCAGGGTGGGATCGTAAATCTCGGGTTTTAGAGCTGTGGCCATGTGCTTGAGCCCTTCCAGGCCATGGAAGGGAGAGTCGGGCTGCATGGCAATGATTTGGATATCCGGGCGATACTCTCGCAGGCGCCGCCCCACCCCCATACAGGTGCCGCTGGTGCCTAGCCCGGTAACAAAATGGGTGACCTGCCCCTGGGTTTGCTCCCAAATCTCCACCCCAGTGGTTTCGTAGTGGGCTTGCCAGTTGGCGGGGTTGCTGTACTGGTCAGGGTAGAAATAAAGCTCGGGGTTTTCCGCATAGAGGGCGCGGGCTTTCTCGATGGCCCCATCGGATCCCAGAGCGGGATCCGTCAGAACCAAGTCCACGCCATAGGCAGCCAGGATCTTCTTGCGCTCCGGGCTGGCGTTGGCGGGAAGAGCCAGCTTGACCTTGTAGCCCAAGGCGGCCCCGATCCAGGCATAGGCGATGCCGGTGTTACCGCTGGTGGCATCGAGGATGATCTTGCCGGGGGTAAGCTTGCCCTGGCGTTCGCCAGCGCGAATCATGTTGAGGGCCGGGCGATCCTTGACTGAACCCCCAGGGTTGTACCACTCTGCCTTGCCATATACCCGTACCGATTCCGGCAAATCGGCAGCAACCCGCCGCAGACGGATCAGCGGCGTCCCCCCCACCAGCTCAATAGGGCTATCCACAGCAGGGAGTAACGGGCGAGAAGAAAATGCAGTCGGATACAAGGGGGATCCCTCGCTAGACAGGCATCGGCTGGACAACCATTGCTCATCTTACCCCGGTCTTTCCGGCCTCTTGGGAGCTTTTTAGTTTCCCCCTCCTGCCCAAGTTCTGGCTAGGCTCCAAGTAGGCTCTAAGATGGGGGTAGAAAAGTGGGATTTTCCCACAGCAGGATGACGCGGAGGGGCATGGCAGAAATTGGGATTGTGACTGCCCAGCAGTTTGATCGGCGACGGGGCCAGATCCATGTCTACGACGGCGAGGGCAAAGGCAAGTCCCAGGCGGCCCTAGGGGTTGTGCTGCGTTCCATTGGCTTGGGGATCGAAAAGGCGGCCCCCAGCCGGGTGTTGCTGGTGCGGTTTCTCAAGGGGCCAGGCCGAACCTATGCTGAGGATGCGGCCATTGCGGCTCTGCAGCGAGGCTTCCCCCATCTCATCGATCAATTGCGCACCGGGCGGGGAGAGTTTTTCGGCCCAGATGAGATCACCAAGTTTGACCGTCAGGAGGCCCGCCGCGGTTGGGATGTGGCCAAAGGGGCTTTGGCGTCGGGGTTTTACTCGGTGGTGGTGCTGGATGAGCTCAACCCGGTGCTGGATCTGGGCCTGTTGCCTGTGGAGGAGGTGGTCAGTACCCTCAAGCAAAAGCCGGAGGCCATGGAGGTGATCATCACCGGGCGCGGCGCTCCCAAGGAAATTATCGACCTGGCGGATTTGCACTCGGAAATGCGCAGTGTCCGGCGGGCGACGGATCCCCGCAACGGCGAGCTTCCTTCCAGCGGCATCGAGATCTACACCGGCAACGGCAAGGGAAAATCCACCAGCGCTCTGGGTCGGGCTCTGCAAGCCATTGGGCGCGGCATCAGCAAGGATCTCTCTCATCGCGTGCTGATCATGCAATGGCTGAAGGGGGGAACGGGCTACACCGAGGATGCAGCCATTCGGGCCCTGCGGGAAAGCTACCCCGATTTGGTGGATCACCAGCGCTGCGGTCGGGATGCCATTGTCTGGCGGGGCAAACAACAGGAAATCGACTATGTAGAAGCGGAGCGGGGCTGGGAGTTGGCACGGGCGGCCATCGCTTCTGGCCTGTACAAAACCATCATCTTGGATGAGTTGAACCCGACGGTGGATCTGGAGCTGTTGGACGTGGAGCCGATTGTCCAGGCTTTGCTGCGCAAGCCGCGGGACACGGAGATCATCATCACGGGGCGGTGCCATGCCCCCTTACCTTACTTTGAGCTGGCCTCTGTCCACTCGGAAATGGTGAGCCACAAGCACTATGCCGAGCAGGGGGCCGATCTGCGGCGCGGGGTGGACTATTGATGGGATCCTTCGCAGCGTTCTCAGCCAATTCTGCTCTCTCTTGGCCTCCAGACCCCAGGACTCTGGCCCAGTTGTTGCTCACCCTTTTCCAGACGGAAGTGTGGGTGGAGGGCAAGGAGCACGTTCCCGCCGGCCCGCTGGTGGTGGTGAGCAATCACCGCAGTTTTCTGGATGCGCCGGTGCTGATCGCGGGGTTGGACCGACCGATTCGCTTTGCCTGCCATTACTACCTGGCTCAGGTGCCGCTGCTGCGGGAAATCGCCCTGGCTTTGGACTGCATTCCCCTCAAGCAGGGATCCCGACAGCAAATCCATTTTTTTCGCCAGGCGCAGGCCAGTTTGGCAGCGGGGGTGGGTGTGGGGATCTTCCCAGAAGGGGCGGAGCAGATCACCCGTGAGACCTCGCCTGGGGAGGTGGGGCGGTTTCAGCCAGGTTTTGCCCACCTGGCGCTGGCGGCAGCGGTGGATCCCTTGCCGATTCTGCCGGTGGCGGTGTGGGCGCAGGAAGAATGGCGGGGAGTAGATATTCCTATGGCTTTTTTCCGCTGGTTTGACCCCACTGAACCCCGATTTCAACAGGAAGGGGGACATCCGGTGGTGTTGTATCGGCGGGTGGTGCTCAGGGTGGGATCCCCCCTTTGGGTGGGCAGGAAGCAGCGCCAGGGATCCCGACGCGAGCGAATGCAGGTCATTCAAGAGCTAACTGCAGCGGCCCGAGAACAGGTGCGATTGGGATTGGCAGAGAGATGAGAAAGTTGAGTGGCGAGCCGGTAGCATCTGCCTCTAGCTTGGTCAGCCCGGCAACGGGAGCGGTCGGTCAGGAGCGGCCCCTGCTGCTGTATTTGCCCGGTATGGATGGCACAGGTACGTTGTTTTACCGGCAGGCGCAGGCTCTGCAGCGGGAGTTTCGCATTCGCCCCCTGAGTTTGAACCACCCGGAAGCGGGGGATAGCTGGGAAACCCTGGCCGATTGGGTGGGATCCCAGCTAGAAGCGGGGGCGTACTTGTGTGGAGAATCCTTTGGGGCCTGCCTGGCCTTGTTGGTGGCCGCCCAATGGCCGGAACGGTGCCGCGGCCTCATTTTGGTCAATCCAGCCTCGTCGCTGCGACGTAGGCCCTGGTGGTGGGCAGGGCATGTTCTCCTGCCTTTTTTGCCACCGGCGCTCTATCACCAGTTGTCGGAGCGAGGGTTGGGGGCTTTGGCGGAGCTCAGCCAAATGGAGCCGCCGGATCGGGAGCGGCTGCGCCAGGCGGTTCACAGTGTTGAGCCCACAGTGGCTGCCCAGCGCTTGGCTTTGCTGGGATCCTTTGTTGTGGAGAAGCTGCCCCTGGAGTCGATGACCCTGCCAACTTTGCTGGTGGCGGGGGGGCGGGATCGCCTGTTGCCCTCGGTGCAGGAGGTGGGCTGGCTGGCGGAACGGCTGCCCCAGGCGCAGGTAGAAATCTCGCCCCAGAGCGGCCACGCTTGTCTGCTGGAGCGGCGGATGAACCTGCGGCGTTACCTGCTCAAGCCGGATGGCCTTTTTGCCCCTCTGCTGCTCAATTCTGCTTCGGCCCATTGAGCATGGACAGGGATCCCCACAGATCTTCTATCCGCTCTGGGCAGGAGCTATCCTTCCCCTCTCGATCCAGCCAAAGGGCTCGCAAGCCTGCTGCTTTTGCCCCCTGATAATCGTCGCGGCGGCTGTCGCCAATGTGGCCGGCGGCTGCGGGGGGGATCCCGTGGGCTGCCAGGGCAGCTTGGAAGATGCGAGGATCGGGCTTGGCATAGCCCACTTGGGTGGAGAGGGTGAGGGTGGAAAAGTAGGGATCCAACTGCAACTGCTGCAGCACCCTGGGCAAGCGGCTGTCGAAGTTGGAGATCACCCCCAACCGGATCCCTTCCTGCTGCAGGGCCCGCAAAGCCGGCAGCGTCTCGGGATACAGCTCCCAGGGATCCGCCCCGGCAAAGTGCTCAAACAATTGGGCGAAAAAGTCTTCAAACCGGTGCTCTCCGAAGGCAGCCAGGGATCCCACCCGGGCAAAAGTCTCCCGCACCACCTGGCGCCACCAGGTCCGCTCCCACTCCCGCAAAGGGGATCCCGTCAATCCTGGGCAGGCCGGGGCTGGAGCCTGGGCAAAAACTTGGCCAAAAGCGCGATCCAAGGCTTGGGGATCCACCCTCACCCCGTACTCCGCTGCCACCTGGCCGTAAACCTGGCCCACGCTGCCCCGCACCCGAAACAAAGTGCCCACAGCGTCGAAAAAGAGCACCCTCAGCTTCACGACTGCCCCTCGTAGCGGGCGTAGGCATCGACAATCCGCTGCACCAGAGGGTGGCGCACCACATCCCGCTGGTCGAAGTAGCAAAAGGCAACCCCCTCTACCCCTGTCAGAATACGCTCTGCCGCTGCCAGGCCGGACATGCGATGTTTGCCCAGATCCGTTTGGGTGAGATCCCCGGTAACCACCATACGCGACCGGAATCCCAGCCGCGTGAGGGCCATCTTCATCTGCTCGGGGGTGGTGTTCTGGGCTTCGTCCAAAATGATGAAGGCATTGCTCAAAGTACGGCCTCGCATATAGGCCAGCGGCGCCACCTCGATCACCCCCTGCTCCATCAACTGCGGCAGCTTGGCCGGGTCGATAAACTCGAACAGGGCATCGTAAAGGGGCCGCAGATAGGGATCCACCTTTTCCACCAGATCCCCCGGCAAAAACCCCAGTTTTTCTCCCGCCTCCACAGCCGGGCGAGTCAAGATCAGGCGCTCATACTCTCGGTTTTGCAGAGCCGTGATGGCCACAACGGCAGCCAGATAGGTTTTTCCTGTGCCCGCCGGTCCAATGCCAAAGCAGAGGTCGTGGGTGCGAATGGCTCGCACGTACTCCTGTTGGCGGGGCGTTTTCGGTCGGATAAGCTCCCCTTTGCGGGTGCGGGCCAAAATCCCTGCTTGTGCTTGCTGGTAGGCGGCAACCTCTTGTCCGGAGAGGGCGCGAAAAGCTTGCTCTGCATCGATCACAGTGACGGGGTGCCCAGTTTGCCAAAGCGGCCTCAGCAATTCTAGCCATTGCCGCACCTGCTGCCGCTGTTGGGGAGTGCCTTTCAGGTACAGGTCCTGTCCGCGCAGCGTTACAGAAGCACCGCTGGAGCGACTGATCCACCTCAGGTTGGCCTCCTGAGTGCCCGCCAAAGACATGGCCTGTTGAGGATTGGACAGAGAGATGACTTCGAAATCAGAAGAGAGGGAAGTAGGGTTGTCGTGCATGCCGTGGGCGCCGGGCACCCTGGGAGACCTGTAGGGGTGATCTTACCAAAAACGCTTGTCAGGGCGCTCTGGGCTGTGGAAAGCCGCTGCAGAGCCCAGGGGTCGAGCGCAAGAGTGCTTAACAGGGGATTACACCATTAATGTGTTCCAAAATACAAGCTTCTGGAAGATCTGCAGCAAACCTGGATTTGGGTTCCGGCCTTCATTGGCAGCCGAGTCACAGGGAATTAACAACTCCCTAAGGTTCCCTAAAAAAGTATTGCAAAGGGCTATCTTTTCGGGAATAGCTTTTATTCATCAAGTAACGTTGATCTATCTGCTAAAGGAGCTTGAACTCCCAGTCTCTCGTCGGTCGGGCAAGAGCTTGAGGTTTTCAACTCCGTTGGTCATCGTGCATCTGACATTCTCTACCCAGCAGGGGAGATGTGGATAGGTTGGTCTCTTACAACCCTTCCCTAGACACATTTTTGGGATCCCTGCGGCTCCTCAATCTCTGGGGAGGGAGCCCATCCTTTCTGGAGTCATTTTGAAAAATCAGATGGAAAAAGGAGAGATAGATGTTTACCCAATCTGCGTCTGATACCCTGGGGTTGGCACAACTGGATTTGGCGCAAATTCCGCGGCAGATCACCTGCGATGGCAGTGACTTGGATTGGAGCCAGGCCCTGGCCATCGAAGGGATCCAACCTGAAGAAGAAGCTTTACAGGCTTGGATGGCTTTCCGTGACCTGCGGGTGAACCAAGAGGCGGGCAACATTTTACGCTGGCAAGGGCGTCCGTTGCGGGCCAGCCGTATCCGCTTTTTCCCCAGGAATGTGGCTTGGCGCTATGGCTTCTCGTTTTCCACCAGCATCCGCTCGCCCCTTGGCAAAGGGATCCCGACCCCTGAGGAGTGGCGCTACCCGGGCCTCTGCCGCTACGGGATTGTGCTGTTTCAACCCAACGCCCAACTGGTGGCCCATCAGGTTTTCAAGTCCTCGCCAGAGCAGCCCCAAGAGGTGGATCTGGATCCCAACCTGGATATTGCCTTCAACATCAATGACGCCAAGGGCAGCTACGGCGACAATAGCGGCAGCTTCGATATTTACCTGCAGGTGGTGAGCTAGACTCACCCAACCCCAGGAGGGATCCCGGCTGATCGCGATAGCGGGACGGAGTCTTTGCAGGGCGGGTCAGGGGGCAGTTGCCGGGTGGGATCCCATCCCCTACAATGAGTGAACTGGTGGCTGGATCCCAGCCTGCTTGTTGCCCCTGCTAGCCCTGGAGAGGTGGCTGAGTGGTCGAAAGCGGCTTCCTGCTAAGAAGTTACGGGGCCCAAAAGCTCCGTCGAGGGTTCGAATCCCTCCCTCTCCGTTTCTGTAGTTGACCAAGAAAACTGGGTTGCAAGCCCCGTCCTACCGCTGCGCGGCAGCAAGCTGAACAGGGCGGCTTTGTGCTATGGTGCTGGTTGAACTCCGCCAACTTGAATATGGCGCAGTGTCAACAGGAAAAGTATCTGCGAGTTCATCCCAGTAGTTGGGGTCATGGCATCCCCCATCACTCGCAAGGGTGGTGTGGCCCAGGAAGTAGGGATCATCCTGCGACCTGGGAAAGAATCCTTACCCTTTAGGGCAGGGAGAATGTCAACCTCGGTTGCAATTTCACCCCCTTCTGAGCGTTTATGTGGCAGGCGTGGCTTCTGAGTCAGTGGGGGGTGGCACTCTGGCTCAACCTGGCTCTGGTGGTGCTGGGTCTGCTGAGCCCTCAGAAAGCTCTGACGCGAGCAGGGGTCATCCACGCGGGCCTTCTGGGCTTGCTGGTGTGGGGGGGGCTGGGCGGGCGGGGCTACGCGGTGGTAGCCGCCTATTTTTTAATAGGGACAGCCGTAACCAAGCTAGGGATCCGGCGCAAGCAGGCGCAGGGGATCGCCGAAAAGCGAGAGGGGGCGCGAGGGCCGGAGAACGTCTGGGGATCCGCTTTGACCGGGGCAGGATGTGCGCTAGGATACGCTTTCTTCCCGCATCCCCTGTGGTGGTTGGGATACAGCGCCAGCTTTGCAGCGAAATTGGCCGATACCGTCAGCAGCGAGGTGGGGAAAGCCTATGGCCGCAAGACCTTTTTGATCACCACCTTCCAGTCCGTGCCGGCGGGCACAGAAGGAGCCGTGAGCCTAGAGGGATCCCTGGCGGGAGTGGCAGCAGCGGCAGGGATGGCCGGGTTGGCCTGGGGGATTGGCGGGGAATGGGTAGGGGGAAGCCCATTTTGGCTGGGCATCTGCTGGCTGGCCGGGATCCTGGCCACCTTGGCAGAAAGCTGGATGGGAGTGGTGTTGCAACCCCGTTTGGCTTGGATGACCAACGAAGTCGTGAACGGCATTCAAACAACTTTGGCCGCTCTTCTGGCGGTAGGGCTGGGATCCCTTATGGGCATCGGATCCTAGAAACAACGGCGTTAGCGTTGCGGAGCAACAATACACGGGGCTGGAAGGCTTTTCAAGGACTCCGTCCCGCTGGCGCGAGCAGTAGCCCAGGCGTCTCACCCTAAACTGAAGCGAATATAAAGACAAAAAGGGGAGAAGCTCTCCCCTGTTGCTGGCCAGAACTTGACCGGGAACTGGCAAGACGCTCTCCTAGCGCAGGCCGCTGGGCTTATAGACCAGGAAGCTGAGCACTTGGCATTGCTTAATGTTGTCGAACCCCACCACGCGAATGAAACAGTTGGGGTAGGCGCTGCGGCAAGCCTGCACCTCACTGAGCACCTCCTGGGGAGAAGTGGCGCTGAACAGGGGCAGCTTCCACAGTGTCCAATAGCGAACCGTTGGTTCAGACGATTCGTTGAACTCTATGGCCGGGATGTAGCCCTGATCCAAGATGTACTGCACCTGCTTGATGATCTGCAGATCCGTCAGCGGCGGCAGATAGGAGAGGGTTTCATAGCGGCGCTCTTTTGGTAAGGTTTGCATGATGGGTATCACTCCGTTTCGGGTCTAGGGTTTTGTGGGGGGGATCCCGCTTCCGGGTGGGTAAGAGGCAGGGATCCTGTCGCCGAGGTGATCCGTTCCAGATGATTGCGGCGGTGCTCCATGTTGGCTTGCTGGATGCCGGATTTGGCCATCTCCGGCAGGTAATCAACCACCTCCGCAGCAATGTGCTCGCGAACGGTCATGATGCGATAGGCCAACTCAGGACGCTCAGCCAGCAAAGCCCGCAGGTAGGCTTCTCCATCCTGAAGGTTTTGCCGAGCGGAGAACTGCTGTAGCCAAAGGGCCCTGGGGGGATCTGTTTCGCTCAGTTGGGCCAGCACCGTGCGCATCGCCTGATAAGTCAGGTAGCTGATCAAGGTCTTGGCGGTGTCTTTGGCGATCTGTTTCAGATCCATTGCCGATCCAGGGAGGGGGCCAGCAGGGCAAGAGAACCGTAGGGATCCCTTGCCCCCAGCAGATCTCTAGAGGGTGTCGACGGCCTTGAACTCGAACTTGATTTCCTTCCACAGCTCGCAGGCAGCCGCCAGCTCCGGCGACCACTTGGCCGCTTCCCGGATGATGTCGTTGCCTTCACGGGCCAGGTCTCGACCTTCGTTACGAGCTTGGATACAAGCCTCCAAGGCCACCCGGTTGGCGGTTGCGCCCGGCGCATTGCCCCAGGGGTGCCCCAAGGTTCCGCCGCCAAACTGCAGCACCGAGTCGTCGCCGAAGATTTCCACCAGTGCCGGCATGTGCCAAACGTGGATCCCGCCGGAAGCCACCGGCATCACCCCTGGCATGGAAGCCCAATCTTGGGTGAAGAAAATGCCGCGGGAGCGATCGGCCTCTACGTAGTTTTCCCGCATGAGATCCACAAAGCCCATCGTAATGGCGCGGTCGCCTTCCAGCTTGCCCACCACCGTACCGGAGTGCAGGTGGTCGCCACCGGACATGCGCAAACACTTGGCCAACACCCGGAAGTGGATGCCATGGTTCTTCTGCCGGTCGATCACCGCGTGCATTGCCCGGTGGATGTGCAGCAGAATGCCGTTATCCCGGCACCACTTGGCCAGGCTGGTGTTGGCAGTAAAGCCGGCTGTCAAGTAGTCGTGCATGATGATGGGAGCGCCCAACTCCTTGGCAAACTCGGCCCGCTTGAACATCTCTTCGCAGGTGGGCGCCGTCACGTTCAAATAGTGGCCCTTGATCTCGCCGGTTTCCGCTTGGGCCTTGTGGACAGCCTCCATCACGAACAAGTAGCGATCCCGCCAGCGCTGGAAGGGCTGGGAGTTAATGTTTTCGTCATCTTTGGTGAAGTCCAAGCCGCCCCGCAGAGCTTCATACACGGCCCGCCCGTAGTTTTTGGCAGAAAGGCCCAACTTGGGTTTGATGGTGCAGCCCAGCAGCGGACGGCCATACTTATTCAATTTGTCCCGCTCCACCTGAATGCCGTGGGGAGGGCCTTGGAAGGTTTTCAGGTAGGCCACCGGGATCCGCACATCTTCCAGCCGCAGCGCCTTTAGGGCCTTAAAGCCAAAAACGTTGCCCACAATCGAGGTGAGCATGTTGGTCACCGAGCCTTCCTCAAACAGATCCAGCGGATAGGCGACGAAGCAGAAGTACTGGTTGTCTTCGCCGGGAACCGGCTCGATGTCATAGCAGCGGCCCTTGTACCGATCCAAGTCGGTCAGCAAATCTGTCCATACCGTTGTCCAGGTGCCTGTCGAAGACTCAGCCGCCACAGCCGCCCCGGCCTCTTCGGGAGGAACACCCGGCTGAGGAGTAACCCGGAAACAGGCCAAGACGTCGGTATCCTTAGGCGTGTAGTCGGGAGTGTAATAGGTGAGTCGGTAATCCTTCACACCGGCTTGATAGCCGCTTTTGGATTGGGTTGCTGAATAGGCCACGTTGATCTCCCTCTGAACGAATCACAGAACCAGAAAATGCCATTCACGGATGCAACCAAGAGGAAAAAACCCAGGGCCAAAACTCAAGACCACCGAGTTTTCGTGAACGAACTCGCCCCACAACCGTGAGGCCAAAGTTGGGCCTTAAGACACTCTTCATCCCAGGGGATGGAAGCCCCAAACCCTTCTTTTCGAGTGCCTTCAATTGCTAGCTTGGACTCCCTGGACTTGCAAATCCAGTAGAAAGATTTTTATACAGTGCCTAAGCTAGAATCTCGGCAAACACAACTCTATATTGGTTTAATCCTAAGCTATCATCCGCAATAGTGGGCTGAACATTACTTTCTTTATGAGTTTGATTAGTTTGGTTAAAGTGAGTCCCGTTGCTGCCTGCCGAGAATACAGATTTCTTTGGCTTTCTTAATATCCTTCGGGTGGGATCCCCGGCCAAAACCAAAAGCTCCCTTCTTTGAGGGAGCAGAGCAAACCCACCCGCAGGGCCTGGACGGTCAAGAAACGGCTGCCAGGGTTGGCTGGGGTCTCTTGCTGATCACCTGGTCGATAAGGCCGTACTCTTTGGCTTGTTCTGGGGTCATGAAGTTGTCGCGGTCGGTATCTCGTTCGATGCGCTCTAGAGGTTGGCCGGTGTGGTAGGCCAGCAGGCTATTGAGGCTGTTTTTGATGAAGAGGATCTCTTTGGCCTGAATTTCAATATCGGTAGCTGGCCCCTGAGCTCCACCAAGGGGTTGGTGGATCATGATGCGGGCGTGGGGAAGGGCAATGCGCTTGCCTTTGGTGCCCCCTGCCAGCAGAAAAGCTCCCATGCTAGCAGCCAAACCAATGCAGATGGTGGAGACATCCGGCTGAATGTGCTGCATGGTGTCGTAAATGGCCATGCCGGCATAGACAGAGCCACCGGGGGAGTTGATGTAGAGGTAGATGTCTTTTTCGGGGTCTTCCGATTCCAAGTAGAGCATCTGGGCCACAATCAGGTTGGCAATGTCGTCGTCCACCTGGGTGCCCAAGAAAATGATCCGATCCCGCAAAAGACGCGAGTAGATGTCAAAGGCGCGCTCGCCTCGCGCAGATTGCTCAATAACGGTGGGAATCATGCCAGTCCAAGCGATGGGTCAGTCCTTACTAGTGTAGTCTAAGCCACTGGATGGATGCTTTGCTTAGGACGGCTCACCGGCCTTGCTCGGTACCGGGCTCGACGGGGTGTGAGTCTGCTAGAACAGCAGAGAGATGGGGTGGTTGTGGCGAGATCCCTCTTCTTCTGGGATGTGGAACGGGTCTGAGGTGTGGCTCTTTGTGATGTGGTGAGGCGAAGCCAAGATGGACGTGATCCCAGATGAACCGATTGTGATTGCCAGCCTGCTGAGCCTGGCTCTGTTGGGGATCTTGATCCTGAACTTGGCAGGGCGTGGGTCTGGGGATGCAGATTAAAAGGTTGACAAGCTTACTTATCCTTCTTTAGGATTAGGATCGCCTTGTCGGAGAGCGCCCCCATCGTCTAGAGGCCTAGGACACATCCCTTTCACGGATGCGACAGGGGTTCGAATCCCCTTGGGGGTATTGGGTCAGAGTTATAAGATAAAGCCGTCAACAGGGGATCCCTGGCAGCGGTGACACCTTACTCAGACTTTACTCAGAGAGGCTTTGCCGCCACAAACCACTCCAGATACAAGCTGGGAGAGCGGGTCATCTGGGATCCCCATACAAGCGGCATGGGCAGCCAGCCAACTGCCACTCCGTCGAGGGGGATCCCTATTCCACCCTTACTCCTCAACAGGGGAAAAATCTCCAAAGCAGCGGCCTAGAAGGTTAGGCTTAGTTGTCCAATCGGCTACGGCTTGGGTTTGAGCAGACCTAGGGCCTGCCAGGATCAGGTGCTGGCCACCAGAGCTTCAGCCGGCGTGGCGGCGACCAACAGCTCATCTTTGATAAGCTCTGCCAGCTCTTGCAGTTGGCGAATTGCCTCTGCTCCTTCCAATTTCATGAGCTCTCGGTCATCCCGCATTTCTGTCCAGCTAATGGAGCATTCAGAAACCAAAAAGCGAATCAGGTGCCCCTCTCGTAAGCTGACCATAAACGAAGCGCTCTCGAATGACGTACCACAGGTGTAGCAAGAAGCTGGGTAGCCCCGCTTCTCCAAAACGATGGCCAGGGCCTGCAAACTCATCACCAGATCTTGAACATAGCTGCGGTATTGTTCCGCCAACCGTGTGAACATCACACTCCTCCCTAATGGATTGGCCTCTGTGGGGCTCCGCCTAGCTGCAAATGACCTAACTAGTAATTTATGCTTAAGGCTAGGTTTACATCTATCATAACAATCGACAATCCCTCAAGGAAGTGATTAAGGCCACAGAGTAGGCAAGGTCTACCTCAGTGAAATGTAGTATTCAACACTTCTCTTAACAAAGACATCAAAGTTTACTCCGAGTCAACACTCTTATCGATTGGGATCCTCACTCAGTGCTCGCCCAGTCTTTTCTCAAAATGGCTCAGCGGCTGCTCGCGTCATCAGGACAGAGGGCGGAAAGTTGCCTCAAAGCTTTCTCCTGCAAGGGTTTCAACCATCGAGAAGCGGGACGTAGTCTTTTGACAAGAGGCCAGCGCGTTAGAGTGTCCAGTGGGCTAAGGCTTGCAGACGAATGGGGATTAAAGTAGGTTCCCACCCGGTTATGCTGAGAAAACTCTCGGCATGGACAATTGAGAACGAACGGCTCGATGCTGACACCTGTTGATCTGGAGAAACGAGTGGCTTATTTTCAGAGTCCCCAAGCCATTCGGGATCGCTGTCAGTTGCTATTGGAAAGGGTTTTGGCCGATGAATCAGAGCACTTTCGCCTCGACCTGAATCGGATGGGATCCGTAGCCGACTATGTGATCACCACAATGCGGGCCCATTATCCCAACGGGGAAATTCCCTTCCACAGCCGCTGGCAACATTTTCAGGTGGGATCCGGGGAGCGCCTAGCCCGTTTGGAAAATCGACTTAAAGACATGGATCCGCTGGAGCGGCTGCGATGCAAGTGGGATCTGGCCATCGTCAGCGTGTTGCTGGACGCAGGCGCAGGCTCTGCCTGGAAGTACTGGGATCCAGAAAGTCAGACGGTGGTGGGTCGTTCCGAAGGTTTGGCCTTGGCCAGTTTCGACTGGTTCTGGCAAGGTGGGTTTTCCAGCGATCCCCAGCAGCCTCTGCAGGTGGATGCGGCGGGCCTGGAGCGGATCACCTTGGCGGATTTGGCAGCAGCTTTCCAGGTGGGGCCGGAAAATCCTTTACTGGGACTGGAGGGGCGCTGGCAACTGCTGCAAAGGTTGGCACAAACTTTGCGGGCTCAACCTCAATACTTTGGATCTGGTCACAATCTTCCTCGTCCAGGCCGGTTGTGGGACGCCATCCAGCCTGAGGATCCCAGCGGTGGGATCGAGGCAGCACAGGTCTTACAGGCGGTTCAGAGGGGGTTTAGCTCCATTTGGCCTGGGCGAGTCTCGCTGGCCGGGATCCCTCTGGGGGATGTCTGGCCCTATCCCCACCTGCCCCAAACGGAGCCGGGGAGCCATTGGGTGCCTTTTCACAAGTTGTCCCAATGGATGACCTATTCCCTGCTGGAGCCGTTGCAGCAGGAGGGGATCCCAATCGGGGGTTTGGATGAGCTGACGGGTTTGGCGGAGTATCGCAACGGGGGGCTGTTTGTGGATTTGGGGGTGATCCAGCTCAAGCAGCCGGAGATTGGGCAGCAACCGCATCCCCCAGATTCGACGGTGATTGTGGAGTGGCGGGCCCTGACGGTGATTTTGCTGGATCAAGTTGCCTCCTTAATCCGGGAAAGGCTTGGCTGCTCTGCCCAAGAGTTGCCCCTGGTGAAGATACTGCAAGGGGGAACCTGGACGGCAGGGCGGCAAATCGCTGCCCAGCTCAGGCCAGATGCTTCTCCTCCCATCCAACTGCTCAGCGATGGCACGGTTTTTTAGGGATCCCCTTTCGAGATTCTTAAGAAGTTCTGTAATAATCTCAGGGCCAAATCAGGACGGGATCCCCAGTGCAGATGCAGGTACGAAGCGTGAAGGCGCTCGGTGGCCCATCCTTCCTGTTGAAGCTGGGCGGGGGATCCCCAGCCATAGATTGGGCTTGGGGAGATGGGGGTGCTGCGGGAGCGGTGAAATTCATGCCCGCGCAGGCGATCCCCGGCTGGGGCCAGCAGGGTTGGGCGCAAAACCGCAGCTTCGCGGTAGCCCAAACACAGCCGGTCGGCCATGTCTACCTGGATGGGTAATAGCCCGGCCATCGGGTAGGTCTTTCCCTGAAAATCGGTGAGGGATTGGCCCAGCACCATCAGTCCGCCACACTCGGCATAGAGGGGTGGGTGGGCGGGCGGGAGCGGGCGTTGGTTAATGCTCTCAGATAGAGGTGCTGCAAACAATTCCGGGAACCCTCCCCCCAGCAGCACGCCATCGCAGGGATCCGGCGGCCATAGTCCCACCTGGAGGGGGGAATACTCCAGCAGCTCGGCCCCACAGGCCCGCAACAGATCCAAGTTGTCGGCGTAGTAGAAGTTAAAGGCAGCATCTCGGGCCACCGCCACCCGTACCTGTTCGCAGCAGCGGGACGGCCACAGCTCTCCCACCGCCGGAGGAAGCGTCCGAATCAGGGGCAATAGGCCATCCCAATTGACGTGTTGCTCCGCCAGCTCGGCCCAGGCAGCTTGCCAGTGGGGGAAGTGATCCAGTTCTGAGACAGGCACCAACCCCAGGTGTCGGCTGGGCAACCGCAAATCCTCCCGCCGGGGAAACTGGCCCAAGACCGGGATCCCCACTGCAGCCGCCGCCTGCTGCAAGATTTGTCCATGCCGCTCCGAGGCCACCCGGTTGAAGATCACCCCGGCAATGGAGAGGCGGGGATCCCAGCGGCTCAAGCCGTAGAGCAAAGCGGCCACCGTCGTTCCCATGCCACTGCCATCGATCACCAGCACCACAGGGATCCCGAGCAGGCGGGCCACATGGGCGCTGCTGGCAAAAAAAGGCTCCGTTCCGCCCTCGGGGAGGGGCAGGGATCCCGGCGCTCGTCCATCGAAGAGGCCCATTACCCCCTCCACAATGGCTCCATCCTTGCCCTGGCAATGGTGGCGAAAGCAGCGCTGCACAAAGTCCTCGTCGGTCAAGAAGGGATCCAAATTGCGACAGGGGATCCCGCTCACCGCTGTGTGAAACAGAGGATCGATGTAATCCGGCCCCACCTTGAACGGTTGGATGCGCAGGCCCCGCCGTCTCAGAGCGGCCAACAGAGCCAGAGTGATGGTGGTTTTGCCGCTGCCGCTTGCCGCTGCCGCCAGCAGAATGGCCATCTTTCCTGCCCAAGGGTTAGAACTCGATGCCGATTTGCGCCTTGATCCCCTGGTCGCGGAAGGGATGCTTGACCAAAGTCATCTCCGTCACCAGATCGGCTCGGTCGATCAACGCTGCCGGCGCGCCCCGCCCCGTCAAGATCAGGTGAACCCGCTCCGGTTTCTCCGCTAGCCCGGCCAACACCCTGTCCGGCGAGAGATATCCCAACTTGAGGGCGACATTGATCTCATCCAGAAGCACCAACTGAAACTCCCCGCTGGTGAACAGCTCCCGCCCCTTTTCCCAGGCCGCCTGTGCATGGGCGATGTCTCGCTCCCGATCCTGGGTTTCCCAGGTAAAGCCCTCTCCCATGGCGTAAAAAGCTATTTTCCCCAGGCCCAGCTCTGGATGCTCGGCCAATTTCCGCAATAGCTTGGCTTCTCCTGGATCCCAGGCCCCCTTGATAAATTGCACCACCCCCACCGACAATCCCTGGCCGAGGGCGCGGAAGATCATGCCAAAGGCAGCCGTGGTCTTTCCCTTGCCCTGCCCCGTGTGCACGATGATCAAGCCCTTGTCATCTCGCATGCCCGACAGACGCTGCCGCTGGATCTGCTGGCGTTTTTGCATTCTTTGGCGATGCCGCCAGTTTGGGTCGGCCTCTGTGCCCGGTGAGCTATCGCAAGCAGCCTCAAGTTCTGTTGTCAAGGGGGGCAGGGGCTGGGATCCCGAAGCCGGTGCAGGCCAGCCAGACAGGGCGGGTTGGGCCATAATCATAAAAAAAATTGAGATTCGCCACACAAGCTGAGGGGAAGGTGCTGTGCCTACGGCAGGGGAACTGCACCGCTGACGCGACTGTTAGGGCAAACTCAAGTTCCCCCACAGCAGACCGCCCCCATCCTAATCCCTCATCTGGTTGCATTGGCTGGGATCATGAGAGAACCGGCTGCTGCTTTCCGAGATAGCCTGCTAATGTACTGCTTCATCTGGGCAGTGCTGGCAATAGGGTGTTTTCAAGTCTTGCCCCGCATCCAAGTCGTATCTGCCGCCGAGTTGCAACCGTGGCTAGCGCCCAGCTACTTTGCAGGTCTGGGGGGATCCCTATTGGCAGCCTTGGGATCCCTGTTGGCCATCTCAGCCGAAACGACGCCAAATCCTGCCGACAAAAAGCATCTGCACCGCTTGGCTTGGGGATTGGGGACAGTTGGCTTTCTCGGCGTTCTCTCCCCCCTGGGCTTGGCCGGCGCATTCTTTCTCAAAGCCGCTCAGGGGACAGACTGGTGGCAGGGTCTGTTTGGCTGAGGCCGCCCACAGCTCATTTTTTTGACAAATGGATCAAGGTTGGGGGTACTATAGGGACAAGTTCCGTTCTTTATCCAGAGCAGACTGAGGGATCAGGCCCAATGAAGCTGCGGCAACCCGGCGGAAGCCTCCGCTACGGTGCCAATTCCTGCGGTTAGTCAGTAACCGAAAGATAAAGGCAATAAAGTTTTCTCTAGAGGATAGCCCTCTTTGCTGAGGGAATTTATCTGGCGACTTTATCCTTTAGCGGCTCCCATAGCTCTGGTCGCGGCAGTGGGGCAAGGCTTTCGCGAGGGCGCTGGTCGCGTCAGCGGTTTGGGTCACCTGCTGTTTGCTGGGCCTTTTCCCTGGCTGGGTTGGGGCTGGTTGCGTTGGCGATGGGGAGCACCTAGAGATCCCTGGCCGACTCTCTCTCCCACGGATGATGAACGAGCGGGTGAGCCTTGTTTTTTGTTCAGGTTCTCAGTTCTAGCTTTTAAGGAGAAGGTTCGTTGTCCAAGTCGTTTTTGTTTTCCTCGGAGTCGGTGACAGAAGGGCACCCCGACAAAATCTGCGATCAGATCTCCGATGCCATCGTGGATGCCCTCTTGACGGCGGATCCCCTAAGTCGGGTGGCCGCCGAGGTGGTGGTCAATACGGGCCTGGTTCTGTTGACCGGGGAGATTACCTCACAAGCGCAGGTCAACTTCACCCGTCTGGTGCGGGACAAAGTGGCCGAAATTGGCTATACCGACGCCAAGAATGGTTTTTGTGCCGAAAGCTGTGCGGTGTTGGTGGCTTTCGATGAGCAATCTCCCGATATTGCCCAAGGGGTGAACGTGGCCCTAGAAAGTCGCGGATCCCGAGAAGATCAATTCGACTTGGTCGGGGCCGGGGATCAGGGATTGATGTTTGGCTTTGCCTGCGATGAAACTCCTGAGTTAATGCCCTTGCCGATCAGCTTGGCTCACCGTCTCAGCCGCCAGTTGGCTACGGTTCGCAAAAACGGCACCCTGCCCTATCTGCGCCCGGATGGCAAAACGCAGGTGACTGTAGCCTATGAGGAGGGTCGCCCGGTGGGCATTCACACCCTGCTCATCTCTACCCAGCACACGCCCACGATTGGCACCCTTACGGAAGAGGCAGCGGTACAAGAGCGGATCCGCGCCGATCTCTGGGAGGCGGTGGTCACGCCGGTGTTTGCCGAGCTGCCCATCAAGCCGGATAGCCACACCCGCTTCCTCACCAATCCCACCGGCAAGTTTGTCATCGGCGGCCCTCAGGGAGATGCGGGCCTGACCGGACGCAAGATCATCGTCGATACCTACGGCGGCTATTCTCGCCATGGGGGCGGGGCCTTCTCCGGCAAGGATCCCACCAAGGTGGATCGCAGCGCTGCCTATGCGGCTCGTTACGTGGCCAAGAACATCGTGGCAGCTGGCTTGGCGCAGAAGTGTGAAGTGCAGGTGAGCTACGCCATCGGGGTAGCCCGCCCCATCAACATTTTGGTGGAAACCTTCGGCACAGGGCGCATCCCTGACGAGGAGCTGTTGCGGCTGGTGCAGCGCCACTTCGATCTGAGGCCGGCAGCCATTTTGGCTCAGTTCCAACTGCGGGAGTTGCCTCGCCAACGGGGAGGGCGCTTCTACCAAGACGTAGCGGTCTATGGGCACTTTGGGCAAACCCATCTGGATCTGCCCTGGGAGCGCACCGACAAAGCTGCTCTGCTGCGGGAGGAGGCTCTCGCCAAGGCGACTGCCATCCTGGCCTAGGGGGGGGACGGTCTGCTCCCTCAATGTTTGCCCTGGTGAAGCTGCTTGACCAGGTGGGGTAGCTCCGGCAGGATCAGGCTGCGCATAGCCAATTGCACGGCTGCTGGGGAGCCAGGCATGGAAAAGATCAAGCACTTTCCGTGGATCCCGGCGATGGCCCGAGAGGCGATGGCCCGACTGCCAATCTGGGCATAGCTGAGCTGGCGGAAGATCTCCCCAAAGCCGGGCAAGGTCTTTTCCAGGAGAGCCTCGATGGCGTCGTAAGTGGTGTCGCGGGGGGCGATGCCTGTGCCACCATTCAACAAGATCACCGGCAGGGATCCGGCCCAATCCTGAACCTGCTCTCGAATGAGCTGCGGTTCATCTCGGAGAATGCAATACCTCTCCACCCGGTGGCCGGATTCCTGGAGGGCTGTGCAGATGAACTGGCCGCTGTGGTCGGTTTCAGGGGTGCGTGTGTCGCTGACGGTGATCACCCCACAGGGCAAGGAGGCAATGTGCTCTGCACCGCTGTCGCGATCAAGGGGAAAGGTCATGGCCAGGATCCCTGAGGAAAGAGAGTGGCAAGCCCATCAAGACTGTCCCTGAGGGGGCTCGGCAGGAGTTGGAGGGTCAACGACCGTCTGCTGGAGCTCTAGGATCCCTGAGGACTCTGCCCCACCAGCACGGGCGAGTTGGGGAGGAGGGGACTGGGCGAGCAGGCGGCGCAGCTTGGGGGGAAGCTCCTGCAACTGCTCCAACAACAAGTTTAGAGATATGGCCGGTTCTCTGGAAAACAGGGATCCCGCGGGGGGTACCGGCGGCAGAGGAGAACAGGCAAAGGCAGCCGCAGCCAAAGAGCGGATCCGCTCCTGCTGCTCCTGCCAAAGGAACTGGCCGATTTCTGGGGGAAAGGTAAGATGAGGAGAGCCGCGACGCTGCCAAAGGCGGAGAAGCTGCTCCACAGAGGCGGCCTTGTACCGCCCCTGGTAGAGGGCTTCTAGCAAGGCTGCCGGGATCCAAAGATCCGGGAACAACTGGCTCCAGCGCTCTACCCAAACCTGGCTGGGTTGACCTTCCAGCTCAAACCCATAGTGCTCCAGAAAGGTGGCAGGATCCATCAGCCCATGGCAGCCCAAGGAAACTCAACCCAAGCTAGTCCAGATCCGCCGAGACAAAGGGGAGATAAAGCCTTTCTCCCTGGATCTCGCAAGACAGCTCTCGTCCAAGAATACCCCTATTTGCCTTTCATGAAGGCTCTGTGAAGAGGCTATAAAGCTGCAAAGCTGCGGTACGCTTAAAGACTCAGTGGCTGAGCCGAATTTTGCCGCAGCCGATCCTCCAACCACCAACGGCTGTAGGGCAGGCCATGGCTTTGCAAGGTGTAGAAGGCGTAGCTGCGGCGGCTCGGGTCGGCGGATCCCCCCCAGCGGGCCAACACCGGATAGGTAAGAGGAAACCAGCGATCACTTTGGCCGGGATCGAACGCTGGCGAGCCTCCATAGCCAAACTCAGAAAAGACGGTGTACTGATAGAAGATCAGATCCCGGTGCATCTGCAGCCGTAGCCGCTGCAGTAAGGCATAGCCCCCCGCTCCTAACCCCGCCAAGAAGCCGGCAGTGAGGGCCACCATTGCTACGGGACGAAGGGGAAAGCGGCGGGACGAGGGCGCAGCAGGAGGGGTAGCTGGATTCATAAAACCCAATCCAAATCAAAGCAGGCGCCCCCACTCTACTCGATACTCGACTGTGTTGGAAGACAGAGGGAATGCCCACAGCCGTTTCCAGCCGGCTTGAGACGCCGGCCCTCTGCGCCACCCAAGGTCATCAGTCTTACCCCTGCCTGAGAGGGATCCCGGCCAGCCATTTCTTGGAAAGGCTCTGCTGTATTGCTTTATCGTTGTTTCAAACAAGATTAAGACACTTTGCCGCCGACTCCTACCCCCACGATAAGAGGGGCGGCTGCGCCGCTCTTCTAAAACCCTTGCCTTTAACCATTCCTGCAGTGCATCCCCCGATTTCTTGGAGGCCTGAGTTGCCAGCACCCTTTCAGGATAGGCTCTCCCTTAGCCGGCGGTTGCCATGGCCTTCAACCCCTTCAAAATCAGGTAGTCCAGAATACTGGTGTTCTCCTCGCCGCGATAATTAAAATTGGAGCGCACCAGCCACAGCCCCTTCTGAGTGCGGCAACAGAGGTTCAGCAGCGTGCGGGCCAAAATCTGTTGACGCGCCTGTAAATCCCGCGCCGCATCGAAAACCTCCCCGTCCCATTCCGGCGTCAGCACACGGCTGTTGTAGAGCACATGCCAGAGGGAGCGGGACCAGCTGGGGTTGGTGATATCAAACCAAAATTGGTAATCCGCCTCCAAACCCCGAGTGATGTAGGCCCCCGGAGTTGCAACTACCAAGTAACGGGAATAGTCGGGCTCGAAGCGGCTGCTGCTGGGGGTCTGTCCCGAGCGGATCATGGCCAAAAAGGCGGGATCCCCTTCGGCGGGGAAGGCCTGGCGAAACCGCCGTGCCGCTTCCATCAACACGCGCAGCAGCTCTTGATCCTGAGGGGAAGCAATCACCGAGGCCAAGTGATCGGCAAAAAACTGCTGGAAGAAAGCGGCCAATGAAGGGCCGGGACGATAGCCGCGCAGCCAATCGAACAGTCGCTGGTAGCGCTCCAGGTTGGCAAACCCCACCCGCTCCGGCTGCCGTACTGCTGTTCGGGGACGCAGAGAACGCCCCACCGGATCCCAGGTATCTTCGGCCAACAGAGCCGCCCGGATGGGATCCAGCCCCAGCACCCAGCTCAACATCAGCCGCCAAGCCGGCAAAGTGGGAAAAGCGCCCCACTCAGGGTGAGCCAATTCTGCTGCCGTCAGCACCGCCCGCACCAAAGGATAGCGGATCAAGGCCGGGAAGGGGGCAATCGACAAAACCGGCACTTCCGACAACTGCTCCTGCAAGCTCAGGCTCACCCCCACATCCATACGGGGCAGCAAAACAGCAATGCGATGGGCCGGGATCCCGGCCCCCAAAAGCCGGCGAATTTGAGCAACCATCACCTCCACTGCCGCAAACTGGGTCTCTTCCTCCAGCGTTTGCACCAGCGGCAGTCCTCCCCCCTGCGGCTCGGGCAGCGGATGAGAAAACTGGGGATCCAACACCCGCGCAATCTGCACCCCTAAGCGGATCATGCCTGCTGAAGCGCGATGGCTCCCCTCCAGAAACCGAACCTGCGTTTTTGCCATCAAGAAGTCAGCTACTGCCTCTGGGATCCCGGTCAAAGAGACCCCGCCGCCGAGGGTGTAGCTGAAAAATTGGCTTTGCAAATGGGCTTGCCCCTGCCGGTAAAACTCCAGCGCCACCCCGCAACTGTCTTCCGCCTGATCTACGATCAGATGATCCCACTCTTGCCAAAACTCCGCCAGCGGCAGGATGTGCTCGCCAAACAGCCGAATTTGCAGGCCAAAATCCAGGGATCCCAACCGAAGCGCTGCCTCCCACAGCCGCCCCACACAGCAGCCCATTGCCTGCAAAGCCTCTGCCCGCCGCGGATCTGCCTCCTCGGGCCAAGCCCGGGCCAGCCGGGATCCCACCACCTCTGCCGGCAAACCCGAAGCCCCCGCAATATAAGCAGCACTGCTGATCTGATCCCAGATCTGGAACTCCTTGAGCCCGACCCCGGCAAAGGCTTCCCCATGCCGAGGGCACAAAGCGCAGGCTCGTTCGCAGAGAAATTGAGTGAGATCTTTGGCCAAGGGGATCGGCTCAAACTGAGGAGGCAACTGAGGAAGGCGGGCACACACCTGCGGCCAATGATCGGCCAGAGAGCGCCCAACCCGCTGCAAGAACGTCTCGATCCGCCACGGCCCCACCAAGCCCGAACTGGACTGCTGCAAGCGCCGCAACACCTCATCCGCTTGCCGTTGACTCCGCACCAAAAACAAGACCCGGCCCGGATCGGATCCCGCCTGCAACAAACTTCGATAGTGATCCACACAAGCCTGGGTCAGCCCACTGCCTGCCCAGCCCATTACACTTTTGAAGGGAGATGGCTTCCCCCGCCAATGGCTCTTTTCTTCCGCCTGAGCTGCTCTCGCCATTGCTGGCCTCCCCAACCAACCCATTTTCTCAGCAAAAGTCTGGACAAACGGGCCTTCGCTTCATTATGATCGTTTTCCGTTGCCAACTAAGCCCATCCGCTTTGGCGACCTGGTGCGCTGCTACCCCAGATACTGCCTCTTTGCAGGCAAGTCTGAGCAGCTCTTAGCAAAAGCAGTTTGGCGTGTAACTTTGGGGTGAACTAGGCGAGAGGATCAGCGTTGCCGATGCTGATCTTAGGCTCTGGGGACAGGGATCCCTGATTCTCCCTGCCTCGCTTTTTCGCCTGAGTTGGCAGACTCAGCCTTGTTCTGAGCTTTCTGCTGCCACGCTGTTGCTGTATGTCTATCCATCCGGCTGACTGAGCCATTGGCCTACAGCCCGCTTCGCGAAAGGTCGGCTGATTGTCGGAGTGAGTCGGCTCTGAATTGATGAAAGCGAGTCGTGCAGGCTCGATTGGAGGTTCTTGTGGCACTTGGCATCCTTGGAAGAAAAGTCGGCATGACCCAGATCTTCTCACCAGAGGGGCTGGCCATTCCGGTTACCGTCGTACAGGCGGGGCCTTGCACCGTGACCCAGATCAAAACCCAGGCCACAGACGGCTACAACGCCATTCAGTTGGGCTACTTGCCCACCACTGAAAAGCATCTCACGCGGGCGCAGCGGGGCCACCTCAGCAAAGCAGGGGTGACAGAGCTGCTGCGCCACCTGCGAGAGTTTCGCGTTGATCAGCCGGAAGCTTACCAATTGGGGCAGAAAATTACCGTCGAGATGTTTTCCCCCGGCCAGTTGGTGGATGTGGCAGGTACCTCCATCGGGCGAGGGTTTACCGGCTATCAAAAGCGCCACCACTTCGGTCGTGGCCCCATGTCCCACGGCTCCAAAAACCACCGCCGACCGGGTTCCATTGGCGCCGGCACAACCCCAGGCCGCGTGTTTCCGGGGATGCGCATGGCAGGGCGGCTGGGAGGTGGCCGAGTCACCACCCGCAAATTGCAGTTGGTGCAGGTGGATCCGGAGCGGGATCTGTTGGTGATTAAGGGCTGCGTGCCCGGCGTAGAAGGAGGGCTGCTGGAGATCACCCCTGCCAAGCAGGTGGGCAACAAGCGTTAGGGGAGGGATCCCTGGGTGAAACCAAGGTTGACCGGCATCCGCAAAGACGAGGGAACCATGGCAAGTTGTGTGGTGAAAAATTGGCAAGGGGAAACGGTGGGCAGCGCGGAGCTGAGCCTTAAAGTTGCTCGTCCCGAAACAGCCGCCCACATCCTCTATCTGGCACTGCGCCGGCAGATGACCAATGCTCGTCAGGGCAACGCCCACACCAAGACCCGAGCTGAGGTGCGCGGCGGCGGTCGCAAGCCTTGGAAGCAGAAAGGCACCGGTCGGGCCCGTGCCGGCTCCATCCGCTCCCCACTTTGGCGCAAAGGGGGGGTGATCTTCGGCCCCCGCAAGCGGGAATACAACCTGGTCATGAACCGCAAAGAACGGCAACTGGCCCTGCGCACCGCTCTGCAAAGTCGGGTGGAAGACCTGATCGTCGTGGAGGATTTCCAGGAGCAGCTCAACCCGCCCAAAACCCGTGCTGTGGCCCAGGCTTTGCTGCGCTGGGGGGTGATGGAAGATCAATCGGCTCTGCTCATCGTTGCCGAACGCTCGGAAGCCGTAGAGCGGGCCGTGCGCAACATCGCCCGCGTTAAGCTGATCGGCCTGGATCAGATCAACGTTTTCGATCTGCTCAACGTCGATTGGGTGCTGATCACCGTTTCTGCCCTAGAGCAGCTCAAGGCCCGTTGGGGATCCGACGCTGCGCCGGCAGTTCTGGAGACTCCCTCTGAGGATGCACCTCAGGCCGACATAGCCGAAGATCAGGCCCTGCCCGGAGATGGGCCGGAAGATCAGGCCGTTCCAGAAAGCGAACACGAGGAAGCAGAGCAAACCCCAGCCCAACCTGAGGCCCAGGAAAACCAAGCTGCCCTCCAAGGACGTCCAGCAGATCCGCAGGGGCCAGAAGAGCAAACCGAAGAGCCCCAAGATCCAGCAGAAGAACTGGCTCAAGGAGCAGAGCCGTCAACGGTAGAAGAGGCCGAAGCAGCCCCAGCAGAGGAGGAAAGCGATGACTGAGAGCAAGCGGATCCTGGCCGACGTCCTGTTGCGCCCCGTCATCACCGAAAAGGCAACCGCCTTGATGGAGCAGCGCAAATATGTCTTTGAAGTGCTGCCCACCGCCACCAAGCCGCTCATCCGAGCTGCCGTCGAAGAAATGTTCCGCGTGCGAGTTACTTCCGTCAACACCCTGAAGCTCCCGCGCAAGCAACGGCGGGTGGGCCGCTTTGTGGGCTACCGCACCCGTCCCAAGCGAGCCATCGTGACCTTGGCGGAGGGAGATTCCATCACCCTCTTCCCGGACACCTGAACGCCCCTTTTGAGCTGTTGTTGTCCCGTCCCCCACCCCTACCTGAGCCATGGGCATTCGTACTCTCCGACCCTACACCCCCAGCACCCGTCACATGACGGTCTCTGACTTCGAGGAGCTGTCCCGTGACGAGAACGGCAAGCGGCCCAGACCGGAAAAGTCGCTGCTGCAATTTATTCACCGCAAGAAAGGGCGCAACAACCGTGGCGTCATCACCTGCCGGCACCGCGGTGGTGGCCACAAGCGGCTTTACCGCATCATCGACTTCCGTCGCGACAAGCGGGGGATCCCGGCGACCGTCAAAACTGTGGAGTACGATCCCAACCGTAGCGCCCACATCTGCCTGGTGGAATACGAAGACGGCGAGAAACGCTACATCCTCGCTCCCCGCAACCTACAGGTGGGAGCCACCATCATGGCCGGGCCAGAGGCCCCCTTTGAGATCGGCAATGCCATGCCCCTGGAGCGGATCCCCTTGGGAACGGTGGTTCACAATGTGGAGCTGTATCCCGGTCGCGGCGGGCAGATCGTTCGCGCCGCCGGGGCTGGCGCTCAAGTGGTGGCCAGAGAAGGCAAATATGTCTCCCTCAAGCTGCCCTCCGGCGAAGTCCGCATGATCCGCGGCGAGTGCTACGCCACCATCGGCCAACTGGGCAACGTTGACCACAACAACATCAGCCTGGGCAAGGCGGGTCGTAGCCGTTGGTTGGGGCGCCGTCCTAAGGTGCGTGGCTCGGTGATGAACCCTGTGGATCATCCCCATGGCGGCGGGGAAGGGCGAGCCCCCATAGGCCGCAGTACCCCTGTCACCCCTTGGGGCAAGCCCACCCTGGGGTACAAGACCCGCAAACGCAACAAGCCCAGCAACAAATTCATCGTGCGCGGTCGCCGTCGCGGAGGCCGCCGGGACAAGGGCGGAAGGGCTGCTCAGTAGCCGCTGGCCATTCGCTCCCCGAAGCTTTTTCGACAGTGAATTGCTTATCAAACGGTTGAGGTTCTTATGGGACGTTCGCTGAAAAAAGGCCCCTTTGTGGATGCCAAGCTGCTTCTCAAGGTGGAGAAGATGAACGAGCGCAACGAGAAACACCTGATCAAGACTTGGTCGCGGGCCAGCACCATCTTGCCGGTCATGATCGGTCACACCATCGCTGTTCACAACGGCAAGCAACATGTGCCCATCTACATCACTGACCAGATGGTGGGTCACAAGCTGGGGGAATTTGTCCCCACCCGTACCTTCCGTGGCCACGCGGGTAGCGACAAAAAAGCCGCCCGCCGTTGAGATAAACAACGAGTAGGACAGTATTGAGCAGGAGGGAGAGCGCCATGGCTGATTCATCCCCTGAGGTTAAAGCGGTAGCCCGCTACATCCGCATGTCCCCCTTCAAAGTGCGGCGGGTGCTGGATCAGATCCGCGGGCGCACCTATGCCGATGCCCTCATCCTGCTGGAGTTCATGCCCTACGCTGCCTGTGAGCCGGTTCGTAAGGTGCTGCGCTCAGCGGTGGCCAACGCAGAGCACAACAACGGCCTGGATCCCCGGGATCTGGTGATCAGCCAAGCCTACGCCGATCAGGGTCCTGTGCTGAAACGGTTTCGCCCCCGCGCCCAAGGGCGGGCCTACCCCATTCGCAAGCGCACCTGCCACATCACCATCGCCGTCCGGCCCATAGGAGCTGAAGTGGTGACAGCTTCCTAACCTTCCGTATTCCCAGACCTCTACCCCTTAACCACCATGGGACAGAAGATCCACCCCACCGGTTTCCGCCTCGGCGTGATTAAAGAACATCGCAGCCGCTGGTTTGCCGATCCGGCCCGCTATCCAGCCCTGTTACAGGAGGATGATCAGATTCGCACCTACCTGACCCAGCAATTGAGCAGTGCTGGCTTGGCCGATATCCAAATTGAACGCAAAGCAGATCAAATTGACCTAGAGATCCGCGCTGCTCGCCCTGGGGTGGTCGTGGGTCGGGGCGGATCCGGCCTAGAGACTTTGCGCCAAGGTCTGCAAAAAGAGCTGAGTTCACGAGGTGGCGGCGAACGAACCATTCGCATCAATGTAGTAGAGGTCACCCGTGCCGACGCCGAAGCGACCTTGCTGGCGGAAAATATCGCCCAACAGTTGGAACGGCGGATTGCTTTTCGCCGCATCGTGCGCCAGGTAATCCAACGGGCCCAGCGGGCAGGCGTACAAGGGATCAAAATCCAAATTGCCGGTCGTCTCAACGGGGCCGAGATCGCCCGCACCGAATGGACGCGGGAGGGGCGGATCCCTTTGCACACCTTGCGGGCCGACATCGACTACGCCGAGCACCTCGCCCATACCACCTTCGGCATCATCGGAGTCAAAGTTTGGGTCTTCAAAGGGGAAGTTCTGCCCGGGCAGGAACGTCACGAACAAAAGTTTCCCCTGCAACAGCCCAAACGTCGGCAGCAGCGGCGGCGGCCCACCTTTGAAGATCGCTCGGCTCAAGCAGAGGCTTGACCGCCGGTTTGGCAATGCCCAGGGATCCCCATCAGTTACCCATGATTGAGGAACGGCCATGTTAAGCCCCAAACGCACCAAATACCGCAAGCAGCAGCGCGGGCGCATGAAAGGCAAAGCGACCCGTGGCAACCGCATCAACTTTGGGGAATACGGCCTTGTGGCCCTAGAACCCGCCTGGATTACAGCTCGACAGATCGAAGCCAGCCGTCGGGCCATGACCCGCTATGTTCGGCGGGGTGGCCAAATCTGGATTCGCATCTTTCCCGACAAGCCCGTTACTCAGCGAGCCGCGGAAACCCGCATGGGATCCGGCAAAGGCAACCCTGAGTACTGGGTTTGTGTCGTCAAGCCAGGCCGTATCCTCTTCGAAATGGGGGGAGTGGCAGAGCCCATCGCCCGCGAGGCCATGCGCCTTGCCGCCCAGA
This sequence comes from Thermostichus sp. MS-CIW-37, assembly GCF_054060065.1. Classification (NCBI taxonomy): domain Bacteria; kingdom Bacillati; phylum Cyanobacteriota; class Cyanophyceae; order Thermostichales; family Thermostichaceae; genus Thermostichus; species Thermostichus sp. MS-CIW-37. The sequence continues at coordinate 29,110 of NZ_JBSSCV010000013.1, forward strand.
AGCTGCCCATTAAGGTCAAGTTTGTAACCAAAGCCGACTTTGAAAAGCCAGAGCCCGCCCAGGCAACGGCTTCAGAGGTGGCCACCAGCAGTGTATGAGGAGAGTTCAGCCATGCCCATGCCCAAAATTGCTGATGCCCGTGCTTTATCGGACGAAGAGCTGAGCAACGAAATCTACGCCGTCAAGAAAGAGCTGTTTGAGCTGCGTTTGCAGCAGGCCACGCGGCAGTTGAACCAGCCCCATCTCATCCGGCTGCGCAAACACAAGCTGGCGCAACTACTAACTGTGGAGGGAGAGCGTAAGCGGGGCAAACGCCCAACCAAGGAGGAGTAATGGCTGTTCGGGAGAAGATTGGCATTGTTGTCAGCAACAAGATGCAAAAAACGGTGGTTGTTGCTGTGGAAAATCGAGTTGCTCACCCGAAGTACGGCAAGATCGTCGTCAAGACCAAGAAGTTTAAGGCCCACGACGAGGAAAACCGCTGTCAAGAAGGGGATCTGGTGCGCATCACGGAAACCCGTCCCCTTAGCCGCACCAAGCGTTGGCAAGTTGCCGAAATCCTGAGGGAGGTGAAGAAACTATGATTCAGCAGCAAACTATGCTGACGGTGGCCGACAACACCGGTGCTCGCAAGATGATGTGCATTCGCGTGCTGGGCAGCAGTGGCCGTCGCTACGCCAGCTTGGGCGATGTGATCATTGGTGTCGTCAAGGATGCCCTGCCCAACATGCCCGTCAAAAAATCCGATGTTGTCAAGGCCGTTGTTATCCGCACCGTCGATACGGTACGTCGCCCTGACGGCATGTGCATCCGCTTCGACGACAATGCTGCCGTGATCATCAACAATGATGGCAATCCCCGTGGAACTCGTGTTTTCGGCCCTGTAGCCCGCGAGCTGCGGGAGAAAAACTTCACCAAGATCATCTCCCTGGCCCCGGAGGTACTCTGATGGTTCGCCCCCTCAAACCCAGCCAAATTCGGCGCTTAGTTCGGCGACCGGGCATTCGCAAGCACCGCAACAGCCTGCGCTACAAAATGCGTATCAAGCAAGGGGATACCGTGCAGGTGATCTCCGGCGATGACAAAGGCAAAATCGGCGAGGTGCTGCGGGTCTTTCCCGAACGCAACATGGTTTTGGTGGAAGGGGTTAACATTGTTACCTACCACTGCAAACCTCAGCGAGAAGGGGAAAGTGGCCGGATTGAGACCAAGGAAGCCCCCATTCCCGTCTGCAAAGTGATGGCCTATTCCAAGAAGCAGGAAGTGGCCAGCCGCATCGGCTATCAAATCACCGCCGATGGTCGCAAAGTCCGCGTCCTTAAGAAAACAGGCGAGATCCTCGACTAGGCATTACATTCTTTTTTCCATCATTGGTCTGGCTCTGACCCAGCCCAGAGCCGCAAGGAGAAGCCACCATGCCCCAACGTCTGCAAATCCTCTACAACACCGTCATCGTCCCCAAGCTGCAAAAGGAGTTGGGCTACACCAACATCCACCAGGTGCCCCGCCTGGAGAAGATCGTCATCAACCGCGGCTTGGGGGAAGCTTCCCAAAATGCCAAGGCTCTGGAATCTTCCATTGCCGAGATCAGCGCCATCACCGGTCAGCGTCCGGTGATCACCCGCGCCAAAAAGGCAATTGCCAGCTTCAAGATTCGCAAGGGCATGCCGGTTGGCCTGATGGTAACCCTACGGCGGGAGCGCATGTATGCGTTTTTGGATCGCCTGATCAACATTGCTCTGCCCCGTATCCGTGACTTCCGCGGCGTCAGCCCCAAAGCCTTTGATGGACGAGGCAACTACACCCTGGGCATCCGCGAACAACTGATTTTTCCCGAAATCAACTATGACTCTGTAGATCAGTTGCGAGGTATGGATATTTCAATTGTGACCACTGCTAAAACCGACGAAGAGGGCCGTGCCCTGCTCAAAGCGTTTGGCATGCCCTTTGCCTCCTAGGTTGCCCACCCTGACTTTTCTTGATCTGCATCGATCTTCCGAGGAGCACTGACCCACCGATGGCCCACACCAACGACACGATCGCCGATATGCTCACCCGCATTCGCAATGCCACCATGGCTCGGCACGAGTCGGTGGCAGTTCCGGCCACACGCATGACCCGCAGCATCGCTCGCGTTCTTCATGAGGAAGGGTTTGTCAGCGAATGGAAAGAGGAGGGAGAAGGGATCCAAGCCCGGGTGGTGTTGCGATTGAAGTACAAAGGCAAAGGCCGCAACTGCAGGCCCATCATCAATGGTCTAAAGCGGGTGAGCCGACCGGGTCTGCGGGTTTACCGCAACCACAAAGAGCTGCCCCGAGTGCTGGGAGGAATTGGAATTGCCATCATCTCCACCTCCAACGGCATTATGACCGACCGGGAGGCTCGTAAGCAGGGCATTGGCGGCGAAGTCCTCTGCCTTGTCTACTAGACATTAAGTTTTCTCTGGTCAGGAGTTTTTCCCATGTCCCGTATTGGTAGACGCCCCATCGCCCTTCCTGCCAAGGTGGAGATCCAGATCGACGGCCAACACATTGCAGTGAAAGGCCCGAAAGGTCAACTGTCCCGCAGTTTACCGCCCTTGATCACAGTCCAGCAAAACGCTCAGACGCTCACAGTCAGCCGTCTCAACGATTCTCGGCCTGCCCGCCAACTCCACGGCCTTTGCCGCACCTTGGTCGCCAACATGGTCGATGGAGTATCCAAGGGATTTGAGCGGCGGCTGGAATTGGTGGGCGTGGGCTACCGGGCTGCCATCCAAGGCAGCAAGTTGGTTTTGAACGTTGGCTACAGCCATCCTGTGGAGATCCCCTTTCCCCCTGGCATCCAAATTGCCGTTGAGGGAAACAACATCATTGTTGTCTCAGGCACAGATAAAGAACTGGTGGGCAATACTGCCGCCCGTATCCGAGCCGTCCGGCCCCCAGAGCCCTACAAGGGGAAAGGGATCCGTTATCTAGGGGAACAAGTTCGCCGCAAGGCAGGTAAATCGGGGAAAGCGAAGAAGTGAATAGCCTATGAAAGCCAGCCGCAAAATCACCACCCAACGTCGTCATCGGCGCATTCGCCGCAAAGTCTTCGGCACTGCCGAGCGGCCTCGCCTGGCCGTGTTTCGCTCCCATCGACACATCTACGCCCAGGTGATCGACGATGTAGCCCAGCATACCTTAGCCTCCGCCTCCACCTTGGACAGGGAGCTGCGCGAAAAATTCAAAGAAACCGGGACGGCTACTCAAGAAGCGGCTGCCTTGGTGGGCCGCTCAGTTGCCGAACGAGCCTTACAGATGGGCATTTCCCGCGTGGTTTTCGATCGGGGGGGCAAGCTTTATCACGGGCGCGTTCAAGCCCTGGCAGAAGCTGCCCGAGAAGCAGGGTTACAGTTCTAGCTACTGAGGACACAGCACATGGCTGAGCAGAGGGAACGTCGCAGAAGCAAGAAAAGCCGCGAAGAGCAGCCCACGGAGTGGCAAGAGCGGGTCATCCAGATTCGGCGCGTCACCAAGGTGGTCAAGGGCGGCAAGAAGTTGAGCTTCCGCGCTGTGGTGGTGGTCGGCAACGAGCGCGGCCAAGTCGGGGTTGGCGTAGGCAAAGCCAACGACGTGATTGGAGCAGTACGCAAGGGGGTTGTGGACGGTAAAAAGCACCTCATTGAGGTGCCCCTCACCAAAGGTTTGTCCGTACCCCATCCCATGCAGGGGGCAGGCGGCGGTGCCACCGTCTTGGTCATGCCAGCAGCTCCCGGCACAGGCGTCATCGCAGGGGGGGCAGTCCGCACCGTTCTGGAGCTGGCAGGAGTACGCAACAGCTTGGCCAAGCAACTGGGATCCAGCAACCCCCTCAACAATGCCCGTGCTACCATCGATGCGCTGCGGCGGATGCGTACCTTTAAGCAGGTGGCCCAAGACCGAGACATCGATGTGCGCCGCCTATTGGGCAAGTGATGGACAGGTGATATTGAGCAAGTGAGCTAGAGGTAGACATGCGACTGGAAGACATTCGGCCTCAAGCAGGTTCGACGCGGCGGCGGCGGCGGCTAGGTCGTGGCGTTTCTGCCGGGCAGGGGGCCTCCTGTGGCAAGGGGATGCGGGGGCAAAAGGCCCGCAAGGGGGGTGGTACACGACCCGGCTTTGAAGGGGGGCAGACTCCCCTCTACCGGCGTTTGCCCAAGCTTAAGCATTTCCCCCGCTACACGCGGCGTCTGGAATACACCCTGGTCAACCTGCGCGCCTTGGCGGATCTGCCTGCCGGCAGCGAGGTCAGCCTGCAAAGCTTAATGGAACGAGGGATCGTCACCACCAACGATGGCCCGCTAAAGATCTTGGGGGATGGGGAAGTCAGCGTGCCCCTGACGATCAGGGCGGCGGCTATTACCGCTTCAGCCAAAGCCAAGATCGAGGCAGCCGGAGGTCGGGTGGAGATTTTGGGATCCTAAACCCCTTCTTCCTGTTGCTCTGGCCGGCTTCTGCCGGGTGGCGCTGAGTTGCACTTTTTTGATTTTGCTTTGATTTTGCCGACTGCTCCACCAGCAGCGTAGAGTGGTAGATAGCTAACCTTGCCCTTTGCTCCTGCGAGATTCTCTTCCCTATGGTTGACACACGAGGTTCCGCCCCCTCTGCCCAAGAGACCTTTATGCAGATGGCTATGGCCTCTGGCCTGCGCAGCCGTCTGTTTCTCACCTTGGGCTTGCTGCTGTTGGTCAGACTGGGCATTTACATCCCCATTCCCAGTATCGATCGGGCCCGCTTTGCTGCCGAAGCTGCCAACAGCCCTGTGTTTGGCTTGCTGGATGTCTTCTCCGGCGGGGGGATTTCTGCTTTGGGAATTTTCGCCCTTGGGATCCTGCCCTTCATCAATGCCTCAATTATCATGCAGTTGCTGATCTCGGCCATTCCAGCCTTGGAGAACCTGCAGAAAAACGAGGGAGAACAGGGGCGGCGGCAGATTTCTCAATACACCCGCTATGTCACCTTGGGCTGGGCCATCATCCAGGGCATTGGCATTTCCTTTTGGGTGCGGGAGTTTGCCAGTACCACCAATGAGTTGGCCTTCATGGCCTCCACCACCTTGGCTCTGGCGGCAGGATCCATGTTTGTGATGTGGCTGGGAGAGATGATCACGGAGAAAGGGGTGGGAAGTGGCCCTTCGCTCTTGATCTTCGTCAACATTGTTGCCACTCTGCCCCGTGCCCTCGGACAGACTATTAGCCTGGCCCGTGCCGATAGCAGCACCATCGGTGGCATCTTGCTGTTGCTGGCAATCTTTTTGGTCACCATTGTCGGCATTGTCTTTGTCCAAGAAGGCAGCCGCAAGATCCCTATCGTCTACGCCAAGCGCCAGGTGGGCAACAAGCTGTTCCGCGAGCAGAAAAGCTATCTGCCCCTGAGGCTAAACCAAGGGGGGGTGATGCCGATCATCTTCGCCTACTCGGTGATGTCTCTGCCTTTGGCCTTGGCCCAGTACACCCAAAACCTGACCTTGGTGCAGGTGGCCAACTTCCTATCCCCCACCTCCTGGTTCTACATTCCCTTCTATTTCGTGCTGATCCTCTTCTTCAGCTACTTCTACGCCTCTTTGCTCATCAACCCGGTGGATCTGGCTCAAAACTTGAAGAAGATGGGGGCCAGCATTCCAGGGGTACGCCCGGGCAAGGCCACTGCCGAGTATGTCGAAGGGATCCTCAACCGCCTGACGCTGCTGGGGGCTTTGTTCCTGTGCGCGGTGGCCATCATCCCGACGACGGTGGAACGGGCAACCGGCATCACCACTTTCCAAGGTTTGGGGGCGACCTCGCTGCTGATTTTGGTGGGGGTGGCGATCGAGACCTCCAAGCAGATCCAGACTTATGTCATCTCACAACGCTACGAAGGGATGGTCAAACAGTAGTGCCGAGGTTGATCTTTCTGGGGCCGCCGGGGGCGGGCAAAGGTACACAGGCGGAGCGGCTGGCGGCCATTTACCACACGCCCAAAATTTCCACAGGCGATCTGTTGCGGGCCGAGGTGAAAGCCCAAACGCCCCTGGGGTGCCAGGCCAAGGTTTACATGGATGCGGGAGAGCTGGTGCCTGACGAGGTGCTGATCGGAATGGTGAAGGGGCAGTTGCAGCAATCTCCAGAGCAGGGCTGGATCCTAGATGGATTTCCTCGCACCTTAGCCCAGGCAGAGGCCTTGGAAGAACTGCTGCAGGAGCTGGGCCAAGATTATGACTACGTCCTCAACTTGGAGGTGCCGGATGAGGTGGTGGTGGCCCGGCTGCTGGCCCGGGGCAAGGAACAGGGGCGCAGCGATGATGCGGATCGGTCGGTGATTCTCAAGCGTCTGGAGGTCTATCGGCAGCAGACGGCTCCCCTAATTGATTTTTATGAGGCCAAGGGACGCTTGCAGCGGGTCAACGGCAACCAGCCGATGGAATCCGTACAGGAACATCTGCAGGCTCTTTTGGAAGGCTTCAGGAGGACGGCGTGATCAGAGCAGGAACTGGAAATCCCTCCCAGCGGCGGGGCATGCAGCTTATTGAGATCAAATCTCGCCGCGAAGTGGAGAAAATGCGGCGGGCCGGTCGGGTGGTGGCCCAAGTATTGCAGGAGATCGCGGAGCGCCTAGAGCCGGGCTGGACTACGGCAGATATCGATACCTATGCTGAGAGACGGGTGGCCCAACTCAATGCTTTGCCCAGTTTCAAGGGCTACTACGGCTTTCCCGCCTGCGTTTGTGTCAGTGTCAACCATGAGGTGGTGCACGGGATCCCCAGTCCCCGCAAAGTGGTGCAGCCGGGAGATGTGGTCAAAGTGGATTTTGGCGCCATCGTCGAGGGCTGGCATGCGGACTCCTGTATCACCATCGGCCTGGAACCCCTGAGCGACGCAGCCCGGGATCTGATCGATACAGCGGCCAAGGCCCTGCAGACGGGCATCGACTGTGTGCGCCACGGCGTTTGGCTTCAGGATGTCTCGGGTGCCATTGAAGATTACATCGAGGGGCGGGGCTACTCGGTGGTGAAGCAGTATGTTGGTCACGGGGTGGGGCGCAACCTGCACGAGGAGCCGCAATTTCCCAACTATCGCACCCGCGATCTGCCCAATCCCAAGCTGCGCTCCGGCATGACAGTGGCCATTGAGCCGATGGTGAATGCGGGGGGAGAGGCAACCCGAGTGTTGCCAGACCAATGGACGGTGGTCACAGTAGATGGCTCTTGGTCAGCTCAGTTTGAGCACACGGTCTTGGTCACCGAGTCTGGAGCAGAAATTTTGACCGATCGCACGCCTTTTCAGTCCTAAGGGATCCCCTGATGAAGGACTGCAACGGTTAGGATAGAAGAGATGGAGTATATTTTCATTTCTTAACAGCGCGTGTCGTCGCGGCTGTGGATTGTTCTGTTGTTTGTTATGTCGTTTTTGGGAGGGCTCATTGTCTAAGGAAGATGCCATTGAAATGGAGGGGGTTGTTACGGAATCCCTGCCCAACGCCATGTTCCGAGTGGATCTGGACAACGGCTTCAACGTGCTCGCTCATATCTCCGGCAAAATTCGCCGCAACTACATCAAGATCTTGCCCGGCGACCGGGTTAAGGTGGAGCTGAGCCCCTATGACCTCAACAAAGGGCGCATCACCTACCGCCTTAAGAAAAAGTAAGTTCCCCAGCCGGGCTGCTGAGCATGAAGGAGCTGAGCCAAGTTCTCAAGACCAGCCTCTGGGCTACAGTCGGCGGGTTGGGTGCTCTAGCCGTTTTCAACGCTTGGATCTCTTCCCAAACTCAGCCTCTGCAGAGCCTGCTGCCGGGAGAGGAAAGGCATCACTTCTGGCGCGGCCATCGCCTGTTTTACAAGGTCATGGGATCCGGCCAGCCGTTGTTGTTGTTGCACGGCATTGGGGCAGGCTCCTCCAGCTATGAGTTTCGTGCCATTATGGCGGAGCTGGGGCAGCACCATCAAGTCTATGCTCTGGATTTGTTGGGGTGGGGCAACTCAGAACGTCCAGATTTGGAGTACACCGGCAGCCTCTATGCCGAGATGATCGGGGATTTTGTCCAGCAGGTGATCGGGCGACCGTGTCACGTCATTGCCAATTCCCTCTCGGCAGGGTTTGTGCTGCGCTCGGCCCGCCTACAGCCCCACAATTGGCAGAAGCTGCTGCTCATCGCCCCTCTGGGAGACAACAGCCTCATCCCCGATGCCCTCGGGATCCCTTTGGCCCAGATTGCCTATGGATTCCTCAGCCTGCCCGTTTTGGGGTTGGCCTTCTACAACGGCATCACCGCCCCCTGGAGTGTACGCTTGTTTACAGAGCAGAGCTTGTTCTCCCCCAGCTACGCCCTGGATGAGGCGGTGGTGGACTACTATTACCGGGCAGCTCACCAAGCGGGGGCTCAATTTGCCCCCCGTTCTTTTCTCACCGGCAAGCTCAATTTGCCCATCCAAGACGACTTTCGCGTGGTGACCAAGCCCATGGTTCTGGTCTGGGGAGAACAAAATCGTCTCGCCGGCCCAGAACAGGCAGAGCGGTATCGCGCTTTGCGCCCGGAGGTGCCGATATACCGGTTGCCAGGGGCTGCTTTTCCGCACATTGAAGCGCCGCAGACCTTTTTGTCGGTGGCTTTGCGCTTCTTGGCCGAAGCCGATCCTGCTCTACCGGGATAGACAGATGAGGGATCCCTTTGCCCCTTGGAAGAAAACAGCTGGGGATTGACGCAAGAAGCAGCCCTAGCGCCAGGGGTAAGGGCCGTGCTCTCGGTTGACGTGACCATCCCGAGCGCAGAGGGGAGTTGGTACGAGTCCGGCAACTCAAGTGGGCTCCCCGGCCTTATCTTCCCAGGGATCACCATCCACAGGAGTGGAGCTGGAAGGGGGAGGGGTCTCTTCTTTGGCATACTCCTGTTCCCAAGCCGGTTGTTCGGGGGCGGGTGCGGGCTCAGGCGGGCGTGGACGCACAGGCTGCGGCTCAGGTTCAGGCTCTTCTTCTGCGTAAACGTCTTCTTCTTCGGCTTCGTATTCCTCGTCGTATTCTTCTTCGTAATCTTCCTCGACGGCGGAACTCTCGACAGCACTGGGCAGGGCAGGAGCAGGGCTAACTCCGGCTTCCCAAGGGGGCTTGCCGATTCCCAGGGTTTCCAAAATCCCCTTGGCCAGTTGGGTTAGGCGGGTCTCGGCGCCATCGGCAACAATAAGGCGATCCCCGCCCACAGAGACAATCTCGTCAGTGGAGAGCAGATAGGTGCTGAGGATAAAGCCAGGTAAAAAGGTGAGGCCAAGGTTGGAGAGCACCAAGCCCGTGATGATGCCGGAGACGGAGTTGAACTCAAAATCTTTAACTTTGCCAAGGCGGATCCCTTCTTCGGTTACCACCTCGCTGCCAACCACGCGACTCAGGCCCTCCAAATCCAAGTTATCGAAAACTTCTTCGCTGGGGACAAGAACTGCATCCTGACCCAACGCTGTTACTTGCCGCAGCTCCATCAAACGGGGGGATCCGGCAAGGGCTTTTTCCAGCACCCCCAGCACCAGAACCTGCTTGGCTTCCAGATCTGCCCAAACTTCGCTGACTACCCCAAGCCGGGCTGCGTTGCCCTGGCTGATCACCTGCGTTCCCAGAACCTGTGACCGCCGACGAACCTCTGATCGCACCAGCGCAACAGATCCTTTCCCAGTCGTCATGATGGTTTCCCCGTCGTAAGTCAAAACGTTCCCGTTGTTGGGCTGCGTGTCTGACACAGTTCGCCAGAATTAAGTAAGTTAATAGTACCACTGCCTGTCTCCTCCCTCGCGGGCTGCCCAGGTGGGATCCCGGCCAATCTGCCTGCTCCAGGCCAGAAACTGCTCTGCCATCGCGCCCAGGGAATAGTGCTCTTCTGCCCGTTGCCGACAGCGGCTCCTGTCGATGTGATCTAGGCGCTCTACAGCCTCTGCCAAAGCTGCCACGTTGTCCGGCTCGACGATCCAGCCGGTTTCTCCATCGCTGACAATTTCCGCGGGCCCACCCCGGCGGTAGGTAATCACCGGCACGCCACAGGCCAAAGCTTCCACCGCCACCAAGCCAAAGGCCTCCACCCACTTGGGGGTCATGATCAAGGCTGAGCATTGCCCCAAGATCCGCTGCATTTGCGGGGTGGGCAAAAACCCTCGGTAATCCAATTGGGCATGCGGGTACTGCTCTTGGATCTGCTGCCAGTAGCCTGGCTCTTGCAGGTGGCCTAGGATCACCACCGGCCTTCCCGTCTTCTCGGCTAGGGCAGCACAGTCTTCCAGGCCCTTTTCGGAGGCAATGCGCCCAATCCAACACAGGGATCCATTCCCTTGGGGCACAAAGTCGTAGAGGCGCAGATCCACCCCGCAGGGCAGATAGACAAAGGGATCCCGACCTGCCGCCATCTCGGCTCGGGCAAAGGCAAAGGTCTGGGCTTGCGCCTGCGAATGCACCGCCAGCCGACCAGGGTAGCGATGGGCAATGTGCTCTAGAGCCTGATCGACGGCATCGCTGAGGGATCCCATGCTAACAATGTGGGCCACCGGGGTGCGGAAAAAATCCGTCAAATAAAACGAGAGCCAATCGTAGCTCCAGTTCACGATTAGATCGAACTGATCTTGCAGGTGGGCAGCCCGCTGCCACAGGTTGGCCAGCAGAGAGGGGGTGTGGATCAGAACCGGCTGATCGCGGCGCTGGGTTTGCGCATAGGCCGGGGGAAGGCCCGCCACCGGCTCGATCACCTCCTCCGGCAACTCCGCCATTCGGGATCCCACAGGGGCCAACACCCGCACTTGGGATCCCATCTGGAGTAAGACACGCGTCAGGTTGGCAAGATTGAGCTCCACACCACCACCGGCCCCGGATCCCAGAGGTCCAACAGGGGTGGAGAGGAACAGATAGCGGTAGGGACGAGCCATCGGGAGAGTCTCGGCAGCTCAGCCCATTATCTTCTCAATCCGGATACCCGACTCCTTCTGCCTGGTCTCAGAGCCCCCAGCCTGCCCAGAACTTTATGAGGCTTTGGCTACAAAAATTTCTCCCTTCTCCACCTTGACCTTGTAGATGGCCAGGTCTGCCTTGGCCGGGCCACGGGTACGGCTGCCATCGGCAGCAAAAGCCGAGCCATGACAGGGGCAGACAAAGTTCTCCCCCCGCCAGTTCACATCACACCCCGCATGGGGACAGGCGGCATCCAAAGCCAGCAGAGAATCTTCTTTTTGCGGATCCCCGACCAGCCAGAGGGTGGCGGTGTTTTTCCCAAAGGCGTTTTCCACCTTGAAGGGGCCATCTTTGAGATCGGCCAGAGTGGCAACTTTCACAAACTCCGGCTCAGAAGCCTTAGAGCCAGAAGCAGTTCCCTGGGCCAGGGCAAAACGGCGCCGGGTAAACCCAGGTAACCAACCCACCAACGAGCCAAAACCGAGAGCCAGCCAGCGAAGAAAACCACGACGATTGTTGTACATGGCTATGTGTCCTTGGAGGTGTGCGAAATGTAGGTCATGAGCCAGCAAAAGACCGGCCCCTTCAGAAGGGATCCCGGTGCAAATGCTGCCCTTAACATTTTGTTACACCAGAACGGTTTCGCCCAGGGCCAAGCCGCACTTTTTCCGGCTAGAGTACGCAGCAGCAGGCATCTTGGTTGCTTCATTGATTTGGCCGATGGGATGGGATCCCTTTCGGCTGTTGTACGCCTGGAGCCTAGGGTCGGGAGGTAAACAGCTCAGCAACCGTGCAGACAAAGCCGGGCAACAGGGGGGAAGACAACGCATCCTGAGCCAACAGCGTTTCTACCAAGACCAACTGGGCCTGTTGTCGGCGATACACCTCTACCCTCTGAGCCAACCGATCGACGATCCAGTACTCTTGCACCCCATGCACAGAGTAGAGTTTCCGTTTTGCCAAGCGGTCTCGATCCTCATGAACTTTTCCAGGTGATAGGACTTCAACCACCAGCTCAGGGGCACCCCGAAAATGTCCTGCTTCATCTTGAATCTGTGATAGCCGCTCATAACTAACCCAAACAACATCGGGAGACACATTATCAAATTCGGAAAAGAGGATCCCTGGCATGATTGAGGGTTCTCCCAATCCTGTTTCTAGCGACCACCGATGCAGTGCGGAGAACAAACACCCGATAATGTGCTGATGTTTGTGATGAGGAGAGCGAGTCACCAGCAGTTCTCCGTCGATGATCTCGTAGCGGATCCATTCATTCTCTGGAAGAGCCTCGATATCCCGAGTGGTCCAGCGTACTTCTGTGGCAGTCATTAGCTATCCCTATAGCAATGGATGGTGCTATGCCCAGGGCACCCTGCGGCTATACCTACGGCACTGGGCCGACACCTGCAGCGCTGTCGCAACGGCGGGAACCACACTTGGCGTAGCCAAATCTTAGCCCAGGATCCCGTTCACAGAAGCGGGACGGAGTCCTCCCTCTCTGGCCACGACGGCTCAATGGGTAGAGCTTCTACGGAGCTGAACTATCGGTTGAGCTATCGTGTGGGGCTAGTTGGGATAGATGCGCAAGCGGCGGTTGGGCTCTTCGCCAAAGCTTTGGGCCCGCAGGTGGTAATGTTCCACCAACTGGTGTTGGAGCTTGCGGATCAGAGGCGAACGGGGCAAAAGTTCCACCGGCTGAGACTTGGGAATGACAATTTGCTCCACCGCCAGGCGGGCTTCTTCCAGAGCTTCGGTTTCATCGCCTGAGCTGGCGCGAATGAACAGCTCCAGGTCGGAATCGGATCCCTCTTCGCTTTCGATGTTGAGGATGTGGCGCAGGGCGCGAGCCAGGGCAATCAGAGTATTGGCCTTGACGGTGTGAATCGGGATCTGGCGGGAGTGGGCCATCTGCTGGATCTTGGAACGGCTACGCACTTGGGATCGCAAGGCCAAGACAATGTCCGCCCCATCCAGGTCTTTGGTGACATCCGCCGGCAGTTTCAGGGTTTGGATCACCTGCTCCAGGTAGAAGCGGCTCACTCCGTAGGGGTAGATCATCAGCGGCCCATCTGGATTCTGCTGCCGTCCTGTCGGGGCTAGGGCGGATCCCTCCCAGTCCAAATCTTCTTCTTCGTCAGAGCCGGATTCTACTCTGGATTCGGCCACCACCTGAGGGGCAGGACGGGATCCCGCCGGCGTTAGCGGGACAGAGTCCTCTCGCCTCTCCAGGAGCAAACCCGATTCTCCTTGCTGCTGCGAGCGACTTTCAAGCGGCTCTGAAGGCAGAGCTTCCATCCGTCCAGAGCGTTGCCATCCTCCCCGCTCCCGTGCTGCGGAGATTGTGCTGCCGGCAGGGGGCCATTGGGGGCCAGATAGAGCCGGGCGCCCGTTTGCGCCAGCGGTGCTCCGCACTATCACCACCTGGCCGTGTTCGTCTAAACTGCGGGTTTGGGTCAGCGGCTCGCGGTTGCGCAAGAGACGATCCACAGTGGCGGCCACATCTTCGTGGATGACCCAGCGGGATCGCTCCAGCATCTCTATAGCAATCTCAAACGTGGGGGGGGCTTTGCGCTCCAACACACTCTTTTGAGAGCCCCGTCGCCGCGCCTCTTCATCTCCCAGGGTGACCGATTGGATCCCGCCCACCAAGTCGGAGAGGGTGGGATTTTTGATCAGGTTGTCGATGCGGTTGCCATGGGCAGTGGCCACCAGTTGTACCCCCCGTTCGGCAATGGTACGAGAGGCCAAGGCTTCCAGTTCGGTGCCGATCTCGTCGATAACTACCACTTCGGGCATGTGGTTTTCCACTGCCTCGATCATCACCTTGTGCTGCAGCTCTGGGCTGGCCACCTGCATCCGTCTGGCCCGACCAATACCCGGATGGGGCACGTCTCCATCGCCGGCGATCTCGTTGGAAGTGTCGATAATAACCACTCGTTTGCCCAGCTCATCGGCCAGCACACGGGCAATCTCCCGCAAGGCCGTGGTTTTACCCACCCCCGGTCGGCCCAGCAACAGCATAGAGCGCCCCTGTTCCACCAGGTCGCGGATCATGCTGATCACGCCGATAACGCAGCGACCCACCCGACAGGTGAGGCCGATGATCGTGCCTTGGCGGTTGCGAATGGCACTGATCCGGTGCAGGGTAGAGGCAATGCCTGCGCGGTTGTCACTGCTGAACTCTCCAACCCGGCTGATCACCTGATCCAAGTCGGCCCGGGTGATCACGTCTTCTGAAAGGTAATCGGCAAAGCCGGGGAAGCGGGCTTCGGGGCGGCGACCCAAATCCAGCACCACCTCCACCAACCGATCCAAGTGGGGATGCTGTTCTAGGCGCTCACGAATCGGAGCAGGCAGGATATCCAAAAGCTTACTCAGGTCGTCGCTGTATTGAACCTGGCCGGGAAAGCCGGTACGTTCACGTAAGCGGTGCGGAGCACTTTCCGGATCCATCGACGGACTTGGGGTTGAGGGCTGTACGGGGAAACTCATGGCTGAGCAACGTCGTTAAACGCAGGAAAAACAGGTTTGCCTAAAAGCAACGGATCGCCGCTTTACTTGCTGCACCAACTGCTTGGCCAACGGGATCCCTGCCGCCAATCCGGGATTCCATCCTGACTCCGATGAGCTGTGGGCTGGCCCTTCCAGATAGGCTGACACCAACTGTCGCGCGTAGCTGCCGAAGGCTACCCCCGCCACCGGCCACCGGGGATCCAACAGCGGCACCGTTTGGGCGTTGGTTCCTCCTGCCAATTGCACATAGCCTGGCAGACCCATATTCAGTACCTTCTCGGCCAACTTTAGGGCAGCTTTGCCGGTGCCAGCTCCAATATCCCCACTCATAGGCCGGCCATCCACCTGCCAGATCAACACCTCCGGCAAGGGATCCATGAGGGCCAGCAGATCCCTCAAATAAGCCTCTAGGCCCGGACCATCGTTAAAGCTAATCGAGATGGCCTGGAGCTGAGGTAGCCAGGGCTTCAGGGATCCCCACAATTCCTCGAATGGCCTCTGGCGACCGATGCAGGTGTGAATCTCCACCGCTTGAATGCCCAGCTCGACCAAAGGCGGCAAAACTTCTGACAAAGCGACCTGGTAGCCGAAGGTGGCAATGCGCCGGTGGGGGCAAACCGGCTCACAGCGCCCACAGCCGTAGCACAGCTCTGTCTGGATGTGGACTTGAGCAGGAAGGGCTGCCTGGGTCAAAGCATGAGGGGGACAAACTGCCAGACAAGGCTGAGGACAGTCGGCAGGACAAACAGGAGCCGTCAGCACCGCCTTGCGGAAATGCACGTCTTCACCGTCATTGACGCTGACCATCAACCAAGGGGATCCCGCCTGGGGATCTTCGGCTTGTGCCCGTTGGATCCCTTGTTGAGCGGCCCGCACTATGGCCGGATCGGCAGCGACATCAATGCAATCTGCCCCGGCCAGCGTGTAAAGGAAAGCCAGCTCCCGAACCGAGGGCAAGTGGTGGAAACTTGCACCGCAGATCAACTTAAACCAGGTACCCTGTTGCAGCGAGGCGGTTGGCAAGGTCACAGGCACAAGAAGCCGCTAGCAGGATGGAAATCTGAGCCGCAGGCCATCTACTTGAGATGGTAGCAAAGAAATTTCCAGGATCCTGAAGAGAGGTTCAGGCGCTCTGCAGAGGTTGCCAACGAATTGACCGTTCTCGGCCCAGTTCCACCACAAACTTCACTCCCTTGTCTTCCCGACTCAGCTTCACCAGGTAGGAGAGTTCCTGTTGGCTGAACACATGCCCTTCGTAAAACCAGAACACCAACCCCTTAGCTTTTGGGGGCAAGGTGGCCCGATACTGCTCGATCAACGCCGGGAAAAAATAGGTGCGCCGCTCCGACTTGCCCAATGTGGCAGGCCGTACCCCATGAATGCACGTCAAATAGCTGGCCAGATCCCCGATTCCCTTGCTGGAGAGCGTGACCACCTCATACCCGGCTCCGCGCAGCCGCCGCAGGTAATGTCCTTCGGACCCCCCTTCTGGGGTTACAAAGATGGCCAAAGCTCCAGATTGCTCCAGTTGCTGCACAAACTTTGCACCTGAGCCGACCAGCAGCATAGGAAAAACTCCATGACTCGTCTAGGGTTGGACAAGCAGCCCACGTGAGCTCATTGTAGCGGGAGCGGGCCCGAAGCCGGGGATAGAAGCTGTCGATAGAAGCCATAGAAAACCCATAGAAGAATACTTGCCTACTTCCCTGTTTTGCAGGAGGGAACGTAAAGAAGAGTTAAGATATAGATGACCTACTCGCAAGTCTCAACCCAGCGGTGGCGGACGAAGACGGATGGATCCCTCTGAGCAGGGATCGCCTCCCTGTCACTCACACAGCGACGACAGATGAACCTCACGATGCGACGACGCGAGCTATTGACCTCGGCAGTGGCCGGGTTCGTCACAGCACCCCTCAGCTTGGCAGGAGAGCAAAGAGCAATGGCCCAACAGACTTATCCCTTCACCAAAACCGACGCCGAGTGGCGGCAACTGCTCACCGAAGAGCAATACTATGTGCTGCGCCAAGAGGGCACTGAGCCCCCCTTCCGCAACGCTTACTACGACAACAAAGCTGCGGGCATCTACGTCTGTGCCGGCTGTGGGCAGGAGCTGTTTTCCTCAGCGGCCAAGTACGACAGTGGCACCGGTTGGCCCAGCTTTTGGGAGCCGATTGCTCCCCATGTGATCGGTACCAAGACGGACTGGAAATTGTTTGTGCCCCGCACGGAAGTCCACTGCTCCAACTGCGGCGGGCATTTGGGGCACGTGTTTCGGGATGGCCCCCCACCCACGGGTTTGCGCTACTGCATCAATTCTGCTGCCCTCAAGTTCATCCCAGCCACCACTTAGAAATCCTCTTGGCTCCAGCTACAACTGAGCCGCCTGTCTGGGTGAGCCCATGTCGGACTACACGTTCCTGGATGCTGCTTCGATTCTGCTGCGGGAGGGCCTGGAAGCTCTCTTGGTGCTGGTGGCACTGCTGGCCCTTATGAGCAAGAGCGGGCAATCGGCTCAGAAGCGCTGGGTGTGGCTAGGGGGATCCGCAGGCTTGCTGGCAGCGGCGATGCTCGGCCTGCTGGTGAAGCTGTTTTTCCAGCAGATGCTCACCCACACGCGGCAAGAGGTGCTGGAAGGGATCACCGGGCTGGCGGCAGCAGGTTTGTTGTTTTCGGTCAGCCTTTGGTTGCACCGCCGGGCTGCAGTGGTTTCTTGGCAAACCTTTGTGCAGGAACAGGCGCAGGCGGCACTGGCCACCGGTCAAGTGTTTTCCTTGGCTTTTCTGGCCTTTGTGGCGGTGTTTCGCGAGGGGGCGGAAACGGTGCTGTTTTATGTGGGGTTGGCCTCTTCCCTCTCGGCAAAAGATTTTTGGGCGGGGATCGGCCTGGGATCCCTGGTGTTGGTGGCGGTGGCGATCTTGCTGCTGCAGGTGGGGCTGAAATTGCCGCTGGGAGTTTTTTTCCGGGGTCTAAGTCTGCTGATTTTCTACTTGGGCTTTAAGTTTTTGGGCAGTGGCTTGCACGCTCTACAGGTGGCGGACTGGCTGCCCATCACCCCCCTGGTCGGGATCCCAAAGCTGCGCTGGCTGGGCATATATCCCACTTGGCAGACGCTGCTCCCCCAACTGGTGCTGCTGGGAATAGCTTTCGCCTTGTGGGTGAGGCAATGGCTGCGGGCTGATTCTGCTCAGAGGCTTTCTTCGTGAAAAACGCTCTCCACCGGCACTGGGGATTCCACCAGCCTTGAGCTTGATGAGTCCTGGTTTTGGTTTCGATGGATGGCAACCAAAAGGCTGCACCCAGTCACGCCTTCCAACCCAGAAAAGCAAAACCCACCGGATAAGGATCCGGCAGGCTGCTGGATTTTGTCGGAGATCCCCAGTAGGAAACCCTGTCGATCGCTACGGAATCGACAGAGAGCATCCACTCTGTGGGGTTCCCGAGAATCAGGTATCGTAGACCCGGCATTCAACAGCATCTGGGTTTTCAGCGCAGTGCTGCTCTAGGCTGCTGGGAGTCCTCGGCTGGTGGCTGCGAGCTGCCAGCACTTCTTCAACCGCATCCCAGGCCGCACGGCAGTGGGGATCCCCTTCGCCGTACTCAGAGCAGACGTTGCGAGCATTTTCCAGCTCTTTGGCGATCACTTCAGACAGTCCCATGTTCTCAAGCTCCTTTAGACTAGATGGGGCCGGTGGCCCGCTGATGTAACCGGCTGACGCAAATCTGCAGGGATCCAGCGTAATCCCGGATCAACAAGTAGAAACCAGCCGATCCAGACGGGGAATAAGTTCAGGATAATGACCTTGTGCCAACCGAATTGATCAACCGGATACATTACCTATTCTAAACAGTGACGGCAGGGGGGTGCAGCTGCGCTTTCGCGATCTCTTTGGGATCAGGATGCGCAGGGATCCCTCAGGCTCCAAACAGTTGTTCAATCCGTTGCCGCACCTGCTCTGGGGATCCCTGTTGACGCACTTGACCTTCCGAGAGCAAAATCGCCCCATCTGCCCATTCCAGTTCCGCCAGCCGATGGGTTACCCAAAGGGCGGTGATGCCTTCTTGATCCACCAGTTGCCGGATGCACCGCAGCAAATCCGCCTGGCTGTCGGGATCCAACAGGGCTGTCGGCTCGTCCAAAAGCAGCACCTCACTGCGCCGGGCCAAAGCCCCTGCCACTGCCACTCGTTGCTTCTGTCCGCCGCTGAGGCCGTGGATGGGCCGACGGATCAGGTGCTTTAATCCGACTTGCTCCAAGGCTGTTTCCACCCGCTGGTGAATTTCCGCCAAGGTCAGAGCCTCTGCTCCCAAGCCAAAGGCCACATCGGCTCCCACCGTGGGCATGAACAGTTGGTGATCCGGGTTTTGAAACACATAGCCCAGCCGACCGCGAATCTCCAGGTGGCCCGAAAGGGGCTGGGGATGGGTCAGGGATCCGGACAACAGTTGCAACAAAGTGGACTTGCCGCTGCCATTGGGCCCCAACAGCATCCACAACTGGCCCTTGGGAATGACAAAACTGCACGCCTGCAAAACCGGCGGACGTTCCGGCCAAGCAAAGGTCAGGCTCTCCACCCGAATGGCCACCTCAGACATGGGGATCCCTTGCGGCAGAGGGATAAAGAGCTGTCCTCAGCTTTGCAACTGGGCCAAAAAACCGGGACGGGTTCCCATGGGGCTGGCGCTGCCCGACTTAGAAGTCATTTGCACGCCACACAACTCACCGGTGAGCAGAAACACCTTTTTGCCGGTGCGGTCGCAGGTCAGCTCCAAACTCTGAGGGGATCCACTCTGCAGAGCATTGACGATGCTTTGGTAGGCCCGGTTGGCCGCTTCTTCCTCTTTTTGGTGGACAACGATGGGGGCAGGGTTCCCTTTCAGGAGCAGTTCCAGAGTGTACATGGCTGACCGTTGCGTAGTGGGCCGTGGGACAAAAGAGAGGCACCCAGAGGACGCCGTTGGCGACAGCAGGACGAAGTCCTTTTCCAGTATCGCAGGTTGGGCCAGGGTACCGGCAGGCTCAACAAATGACGGGGGAGTTTCTCTCGCCAGATTAGGCCAGGCCGGTGCCGAGAAAAGGCAGCAGGCTAATCAGCAACAGGCCCAACGTGGCCAGGGATCCCGCCAAGAAGGAGAGGGATCGCCCAATGGGAATATCGGCAATGTAGAAAAAGTTGTAGAGCAGCCGCGCCAGCAGAAACACCCCACACAGCACAGCTACCCCTTCATCTCCGCTGAGGCCAAAATACCAGGGATCCGAGTGAGGACCGGTGATGTAGGCGATCAACGCTGCTGCCGCAAACATCCCAAAGGTCTCAAACCCGTTGGCGTGGGCCCAGGTGGCCCGTTGCCCGTAGGGAGGTAGCCTATCAAACATAGCCCGAGGAGCATGCAGGTCGTAGCCAACGCGGGCACGGGCATAGCCCACCACCCCCATGGGCAGATAGACCAAGAGCATGGCTGCCGCAATAGAGAACAGGGGGATGGCTACGAGAGGAGGATTTGGCAACATAAGATAGGCAAAAGGGCGGTGCAAGATAACAGGGGAGAGGAAGGAGCCCAGCTCGGGCAGGAGCTATTGCCGGGAAAATCAACACCAGAACCATTATCCATCTATCGGGCTGTCTATCCAGGCAGATGCTTGCGTCAGGAAATCTTGCGGATTTGCCGGCGGCGCTCCTCATATTCAGCGCGGGTGATCAAGCCCTGTTTCAACTGGCTTTCCAACTGCTGTTCGGGATCCCGGGCTTCTCGCCCTTCCACACTGGTCCATTCCAGCTCGATCAACTCTCGGTTGAATCGAAAATCGAAATCGGTATTGCTCATGGTCAGGATCCACAGCCCTTCCAGCAAACAAAGGGCGCGTACCCCGTAGCTGAGGATCTGCAGCGGGATGGAAGGAACGAACACCATCAGCCCCACCACCAAGTAGCCCCAGCCCCAGCGTTGGTGCCTCATATAGAAGCGCTGCAACCCTGGAATGAACACCCCCAGCATCGCCAGCCAGCCGGCCACCTCGCGGACCAACCGCCGACGTTCCTGTGGGGGCATATCAGGGCCCCTGCTCTCGGCCATAGACTGCACCAGCTAGATGTGCCATTAAGCTAGCTCAGTTTTGGCCGCACAGGGCTCAGGAACTTGGATCCAACCTCAGAAGATTTTTGAGCAGCATCCCGCCGCCTATACTTGATGGGGGCGGTTCGGGGAAGGAACATGGCAGAGCGGGAACTATCGGTAGCGATCTTGGCAGCGGGCAAAGGTACCCGGATGCGGTCGCAGTTGCCCAAGGTGCTGCACAAACTGGGATCCCTGTCTTTGATCGAGCGGCTGCTGCGCACGGTGCTGACGTTAAAGCCCCACCGCTGTCTGGTGGTCGTGGGTTATGAACAAGAGCAGGTGCGCCAAGCCCTGCGGGAGTACCCGGTTGAATTTGTGGAGCAGGCCCAGCAATTGGGCACCGGACACGCCGTTCAGCAACTGTTGCCCGTCCTGGGCGATTTTCAGGGGGATCTGCTGGTGATCAACGGGGATGTGCCCCTGCTGCGGGCAGAAACCCTGCAAGCTCTGGTGGAGCGCCACCGCCAGATGAACCCAGAGGTAACCTTGCTCTCGGCTCAGGTGGCGGATCCCTATGGCTATGGACGGGTGTTCTGCGATGCCCAACAGCGAGTGCTGGAACTGGTGGAAGAGCGAGACTGCACCCCGGCCCAACGGCAAAATCGCCGCATCAACAGTGGGGTGTATTGTTTCCACTGGCCGGCTCTGGCCCAGGTTTTGCCCCATCTCAACAGCAACAACGCACAGCAGGAGTACTACCTAACGGATGCCGTCAAGCGGGTGGGCAAAGCCATCGCTCTGGATGTTGCCGATCCGCAAGAAATTGTGGGCATCAACGACCGCCGCCAACTGGCCCAGGCGTACCAGATTTTGCAGGATCGCCTCAAAGAAGCCTGGATGGAAGCCGGGGTCACCTTTGTGGATCCCGACAGCAGCAGCCTCGAGGAAACGGTGGAATTGGCCCCCGATGTGGTGATCGAGCCCCAAACCCATCTGCGAGGGGTGTGCCGCATTGGCTCGGGAACCCGCCTGGGGCCGGGCAGTTGGATCGAGTCCAGCGAGATTGGATCTGGGTGTCACATTCTCTACTCGGTGGTCAGCCACAGCCGCATCGGCAACCACGTCTGGATAGGCCCCTACGCCCACGTGCGCCCCTACAGCCAGATCGGGGATCATTGCCGCATCGGCAACTTTGTGGAAACCAAAAATACCCAGATTGGATCCCACAGCAACGCCGCCCACTTGGCCTACCTGGGCGATGCCAAGCTGGGATCCCAGGTCAACATCGGGGCGGGCACCATCATCGCCAACTACGACGGCCAGCAAAAGCACTTTACCGAAATTGGGGATCGCAGCAAAACAGGCGCCAACTCGGTGTTGGTGGCTCCTTTGCAGGTGGGATCCGATGTCACCATTGCTGCCGGCTCCACCATCCCTGCCCGCTACCCCCTGCCGGATGACTGCTTGGTGATCGCTCGCTCCCGCCCGGTGGTCAAGCCCGGTTGGCGACTTGGGATCCGCTCTTCCCGCCCCCAGGAGCCCCAGCCCATGCCGCCGGGATCCCTCAAGATTTATCCCTTGCGCCTTTTCCCCGGCCAAGATCTCAAGCAGGAACTGGAGCGAGTGGCCCGGCAGCAGCCCTTGCAAGCGGGGTTTGTCCTCAGCGCCGTCGGCAGCCTCAGCCAAGCCACCCTGCGCCTGGCCGACCAAACGGGGGATCACCTGCTGTCGGAACGCCTGGAGATCCTGGCCCTGAGTGGATCCCTGTGCCCTGACGGAGTCCATCTCCATCTCACCGTTGCCGATGCCCGAGGCCAAACCTGGGGGGGACACCTGCGCCCCGGCTGCCTCATCTACACCACCGCCGAAATTGTCCTCGCCGACAGCCCGGAGTACCGCTTCTCCCGTCAACCGGATCCGGCCACCGGCTACTTGGAGTTGCACATCGAACCCGTGGCAGGGGATCCCTGCTGGCCGTCCCCACTCCCCCAACCCCAGCAAAACCAGCAGACAAAACCAGAGGCTGACAACAGCAGGCCGAAAAGCTTACAGTAGTCAACATGAGTTACCTAAAGCTAAAGGGGGCTTGTGAGCGCCAAGCCGAAAGCTTCACGGAACTCATGGACGCTTTGCGGTGTGGCGGGCATGTTACTGGGTTTTCGGACGCAACTCATTCTTAACTTCTTAACCGCAAGCAAACAACTCTAGCCGCCCAACACGCTGGGGTAGCCCGCCACGCCTGTGGAGATTCCTCTGGCGGGGTGGTAAGCCTGAAGCTTACTACCAGTCACGAGTCGTGGAAGCAGGAAGAAAGCAGAGACGCGACAGGCACTGAACACTCTGGAAGTGTTTGTTAGCGTTTCGTAGGTCTTTCGGAGCGGTCATCAGTACCCCGTTGAGCAGCCAGAAATTGTTAAGCTTAACGCACGGATGGCAGTATCCGGCCATGCCCCGAGTGACAACTGCTGACGAGCTGCTGACAGAATATGCCTCTGGCGAGCGCAACTTTCAAGAATCCAACCTGGTGGGGGTGGACTTGGTGCGCTCCAACTTGCAAGGGGTGAATCTGAGAGGGGCCAACCTCTCCTTTGGCAAGCTGAGTGGCATTAACCTGCAGGAAGCCGATTTGCGCGGCGCCGATCTCAGCTCGGCCAACTTGATGGGGGCCAACCTCCGCGGGGCCAATCTTTGGGAAGCCAACTTGATCGGCGCGGATCTCAGCTTTGCCGACTTGCGAGAAGCCAACTTGCACGGTGCCTACCTTTGGGAAGCCAAGCTAACCCGTGCACAACTGCAGGGATCCGATCTAAGCGGGGCAAAAATCGGCGGAGCAGTGCTGACCGGCGCTGACCTCAGCGGAGCCACCCTACCCGACGGGAGTGTGCGGGCTTGAGCCACCCCCCCAGCAGACAAGGCAGAATGGAACTGTTGCGACGGGATCCCTGATGTTGCTGCTGTTCAACTTGGTCTTGACACTGCTGCTGGCTTTGGGAGTGGCAGTCCTGGCCGGGCAAAACCCCACCACCCTGACCGTACATTTCTTAATGTGGCGCTCGGTGGAGCTGCCTTTGGGATTTCTCATTGCCGCGGCTGTCGGCTTGGGCCTGTTGACGGTGGGGCTGGGCTCTCTCCTCTGGCCTGGGCGCAGCTTTTCTGCCACCGCCCGCCAATTACAGGAACGGGTGCGCCAACTGGAAATGCAGGATCAACCGCCCCAATAACGGCCAATTCCCAAAGGGATCCCCCTGCTTTCTGGCTTTGGCTCAACAGCTTCGATCCCCTGCAATTCTACCTGCAATTCTATAGTTGACTTGACAATCTTGTCGCTGGCCCTAGGGAAAGCATGCTGGAATGGCCCACCGATGCGAGACTGGGCGTAAGCTGAGAAAGAATCCCTTCGCCGTCTGCTTGATCAGTGCGTATCTCCAACCGTAACCATGGCTTATTTTCAACCTACTTCCCCGGATAGCTCTCCCCAAGACCCACGGGCCCTGCGCAAAGCCCTGCGCGGATCCAGTACCTACTTCGCCAAGGGGTTTGAAGAACACAAGGATCAGGCTCAACTGGAGCTGCAAACCACCTACAAAAGCCCCCTTGTGGAGCAAATCCGTGCCCAGTCCTACCGCTATCAGCGGGGCGACATTACCATTCACCTGGCCAGGGCCTTTGGCTTTTGCTGGGGCGTGGAACGGGCGGTGGAATATGCTTATGAAGCGCGGCGACGCTTTCCGGATCGGCAACTGTGGATCACCAACGAGATCATCCACAACCCTCTGGTAAACCAGCACCTGAAGGAGATGGGGATCCGCTTTGTGGAGAAAGGCCCAGACGGCAAGAAGGACTTCTCTCAGATCCGGCCCCAAGATGTGGTGATTTGGCCTGCTTTTGGGGCAAGTGCATCGGAAATGGCGTTTTTTCGGTCGCAGGGCAATGAGATTGTCGATACCACCTGCCCCTGGGTTTCCCGCGTGTGGAACCAAGTGGACAAGCACCGCGCGGCCCAATTTACCTCTGTCATCCACGGCAAGTACAACCACGAAGAAACCGTAGCCACCAGCTCCTTTGCCGAAAAGTACCTGGTGGTGCTGAACCTGGAAGAAGCGGAATGGGTCGCCCGCTACATTTTGCAGGGCGGAGATGCGGCAGAATTTCGGCGGCGCTTCGGCAAGGCCACTTCCCCCGGTTTTGATCCGGATCGCGATCTGGAGCGGATCGGCATCGCCAACCAAACCACGATGCTGGAAGGGGAGACCCGCGCCATTGCCAAGCTGTTTGAGACCACCATGCTGCGCAAATATGGCCCCCAGGAGTTGGACAATCACTTCATGAGCTTCAACACCATCTGCAATGCCACCCAAGAGCGGCAGGATGCCATGTTCGAGCTGCTCGAGCAGCCTTTGGATGTGGTGGTGGTGATCGGGGGGTTTAATTCCTCGAATACCACCCACCTGCAGGAAATTGCCCTGGCCAAGGGCTTGCCTTCCTTCCACATCGATGGCCCCGACTGCATCCAACCCAACAACCGCATCCGTCACAAGCCCCTTCACCAAGACCCGACAGTTACCGAAGGGTGGCTACCCGATGGGCCGGTGCAAATCGGCATTACCTCCGGTGCCTCTACCCCAGACCGCGTTGTCGAGGAGGTGATTCAACGCATCTTCGCCCTGCGTGAAGAACCTCGGCGGATCCCTGCCTAGGGATCCCTTCCCTCTTCCCTTTGAGCGTGCTCAACACCCTTTTTCAGGTTTATCCTCCCTTGCTGGGCTGGACGCTGCTGGGGTTTGCTCTCCAGAAGGGGCTGCCCGGCGGCTGGAAGCGTTGGCTGGATCCCCACGCCTTGGGGCGATTCATGTTTTGGGTGGGAGTGCCCCTCAGCATTGTCGGGTTTATGCAGGGGGTGGATCTGTCGGGCCAAATCTGGGTTGCTCCCCTGATCTGCTGGCTGTCGGTGGGGCTGGGGTTTGCCTTGACCAGCGCTTGGCTGTGGTGGCAGCGCCACAACTGTTGGAGCAGTGCCCAGCAGGGCAGCTTTCACCTAACCGCCACCCTGGGGAACACCGGGTATTTGGGCTATCCCATCTGTCTGGCTGTGGCCGGAAGGGCTTACTTTGGCTGGGCCCTGTTCTACGATCTGCTGGGCACTCTGTTCATGGCCTACGGGTTTGGCGTGTGGGTGGCCAGCCGCCACGGCAGTTCCCATGCCCAACCTTGGCAGGTGGGCCTCCACATTTTGCGCACCCCTGCCCTCTGGTCGTTTGCGATGGGCCTGCTGCTGACCCGCGAACCCCTGCCGGGTTGGCTCTCTCAAGGGTTGGCGGCTTTTGCCTGGAGCATGATCCCGCTCAGCTTGATGATTTTGGGGATGCGATTGGCCCAGGTGAAGCGCTGGGGATCCTTTCTTGCCGCCGGAGTGGCCCTCTTGATCAAAATTGTGATTGTGCCGCTCTTGGTGGGAATCGGCCTTGCCTTCACCCCCTACCCGCCTCTGGCCAAGCTGGTGCTGGTCCTGCAGAGCGGTATGCCCCCCGCCATCGCCACCCTGGTGCTCACGGAAGAATACGACTTGGATCGGGAAATTACCGTAACTGCCTTGGCCGTGGGGTACTTGGCCGCCTTGCTGACCTTGCCCCTCTGGCTGGGACTCTGGGGATCCTAATAGGCCAGGTGAGACAAGGTTTGCTCGAGGTAGCTATGCACCAGTTGATCCAGCTCTGCTTCCTGAGTGGGCAACTCCCGGCCCTGGAGCCATCCCCGAAAACCCGAGCTTTCCACAATGGCCTGCCGCAATGGCTTCCAAACTGCTTGCGTGCGCAGTGCTGTATCGGAGCTGAGAGCAGGACTGATCATGAGAAGAAGGTGAGTAGGAGTGATTCACCCTCAGAATAGCTTGGATCCCAGTTGGCTTTGGCTCTCTGGGATACAAATCTCCCCCTCTGTTCTGAACAAGCCTTCTCTCAATCGCTCAGGCAAAACCAATCCATCACCATCAACCAACTGGCGCAAGAGGCCCAGGGATCCCTAAACAAACAGTTGGCTGCGCTGCTCGACCCGCAAAGTTGGCCCCAAGGCATTGAGAAGAGAGACGCCGTAGCTGCGGGCAATGATGCGGCTATCCAAAATGGCCACCCATCGGGTGGATGAGCTGGAATCTTCTCCCGAATCAGAGCCTTGCCGCAGAGGCGCAACAGCCCGTTGCAACTGGGCAGCGGCCACCGGCAAAAGGTACTGACGAAACCAGTCCTGCTGGGTGCGTTGCAGATATTGCACCCGTCCGGCCACCCTTGGGTCTTCCACAGAAGGGAAAGGCAAAGTGGCGATCACCATCAGCTCAGGGCGCGGCAAGCCGGCCTTGTGGTGCAGCCAGTAGGGCCAGTCGCAGACCAAAATGCCCTTTTCGCCGGGGAACGGGCTGTTTACCCGCACCCGTGAGCCGAATTCGGCAGCCAAAGCTGCTCCCACCTGTGCTTGCAGAGGCTGATCCGACACCAACACCACCACAAAGCCTTGCGCTTGAGGGATCAGCTTTTTCAGCTCTTGCAGCAGGTGATCCCGAAATAGAGGGCTGTTGGGCAAGGGCAGGCGCGGCAAGTAAAGGGAAAGCTCCGCCCCGCCAGAACGTGGCCAACCCTCGCCTGAGGCAAACCGCAGCGGCGTCAGATCCGGCAAGCCCAACCGTCGCCGGTAGGTTTCCGCCTGGCGATCCAGATCCAGCGCTTCCCCAATAATCACCACCGGCTGTGTGGCCCAAATGGGGGCCAACCAATCCTGCAGAGCCGCCGGGCTGTGGTGAAGGGTGAGGCGACCGGTTTCTCGGTCGGTTTCGGCCCACCAAATCCATTTGGAGACGGGATCCCCCTCAGAGCTGAGCCGCCGGCGGATTTGATCCCAGGGATCCGGCAGCCAGCCGGGGTAGCCTGTCACCAAAGACAGCACAGCATCCAGGTGAACCTGTTCATCCGCATGAAGCAGACAGCGGGAAAGAGGCCGCCGCAAAAGCTGCAGGGACAAATTGACCTGAACCTGGGAGAGCTGCTCCGCCTCGGCAGGGAAGATTTGCCGGAGCTGTTGCCAATGGCTGGCTTCCAGGGTCACCGTTAGCGCCTGGTAGGCCCAATCTTCCAGGTCTTCGGCTCCATCCAGGATCAAAGGGATCCCTGTCGGCACTTGCGAGGATCCCTTTCTCAAGCGAGCTTGCAGCCAATCCAGGGGATCCACCAACAGCAACCCCTGGAAATCGGGATCCGGCCAACGGTCTTTTTGCAGGACGGGCTTATGCAACTGCAGGGTGTGCTGTAGCCAGGGGATCTCTTCCCCCAAAATTTGCGCCTGCACAGGAGCTGTAGCGCAGAGCAAGGTGGGGTTGGGCCACATCAGGGCCGGCAGCAGGTAACTGAGGCGGTGCTGACCCCCAGCAGGCACCTGGATCAAGGTGCTGCGACCCAACCGCAACCCTCGCGCCACCATGCGAGCCATCGTCAACTGGTGGGGCCACAGGGCTTCGGGAGACTGCCGCAAAAGCTGCCGCAACTGTTGGTGGACTTCAACCTCAATCACAGTTCAGTACGCCGGGGGTCTGCCACAGACGGTAGGGTGAACTAGCCTATTCTAGGGTAGAGAAGAAAACCAAAGCCCATCTCTGGGGTGAGCGATGTCTCTTCTAGCTGCTGTTTCCACGGGATCCCTGCTTCTGGATCGCTCTGGGTGGGGCCGTTTGCGCATGAAGGGATCCCCAGGCTTGGACTATCTGCACAACCAAAGCACCCAAAATCTGAAGGCCCTCCAGCCAGGGCAGGGGGCCGACACGGTTTTCGTGACCCCCACCGCTGGCATCCTGGATCTGGCCACGGTGTACGCGGGAGAAGAAGACTGCTGGATCTGGACTTCGCCCCAGCGGCGCAGCCTGCTGATGCAGAGTTTGGGGCGTATGCTGCCTTTGGTGCGGGGAGCAGAGTTGAAAGATGAGACGGACCAGACCTTTGGTTTTGGGTTGCTCGGCCCCCAGAGTCAGGCTCTCCTGGAGCAAGTGGTGAGCTCAGAAGAGATTCCGACCAGGCTCAATGAGCACTGCGCCGTGGAGATCCAGGGGATCCCTGTCCATCTGGCTTGTGGCACGGGTCTTGCCCAGCCGGGGTTTACCCTCTGGGGCACCATTGACCAGAAAGTCGCTCTTGAAGAATGCTTGCTCCAAGCCGGAGCCAAGCTGGCCCCACCTGAGCTGTGGGAAGCCCTGCGTCTAGAAGTGGGTCGCCCCGCCGCCGACCAAGAGCTGACCTCAGACTACAACCCCCTGGAAGCCGGCCTGTGGCAGGCTGTTTCCCTTGACAAAGGTTGCTACGTTGGCCAGGAAGTCTTGGCCAAGCAGGTAACCTACCGGCGCATTCGGCAAACCCTGTGGGGGATCCGCCTTCAAGGAGAAGCTCGTCCTGGCACAGAGATTTTGCGGCAGGGGGAAAAGATTGGTTTACTGACCAGCGCGGGCTTGACTTCGCAAGGGTACCTGGGATTGGGATACGTGCGCACCAAATTCAATCCTGCCGAGGGGCTGGAAGTAGAAGTCGGCTCAGTGCCAGGAGTGCTGACCCGAATGCCGTTTTCCAGCTTCCCGCCTATTGTCTAGCATTATTTTTGCGGCAGAAAGCTCTCCTGCTTTGTAGAGAGAAAATGGGCAAAGGATTAAGAACTTACCAGTCAAAGTGACGGCGAAAGCGGGGATCCCGTCGATCCTTTTTGCGTCGGTTACAGGTTTTGCACAACGTTTGCAGATTGCTGATGTCGTTGCTGCCCCCTTGGGCAATGGGGATGATGTGATCGATCTGAAGCTGAACCTCTGGGGGCGACTTTCCGCAACCGCGACAACGGAAGCCGTCTCTTTGGAAAACATACTCCCGCACGGCTGCTGGAATTAGAATCCTTTCGCCGGATTTTCTTTCTTTCATCGTTATTCATCCATACTGCGAAGATCGTCCAGTGGAGACTTTTCATCTAGAGGTTCTAATATCTCTTGGTCGGGTTCTTTTATCAGAAATTCAGGATTGTCAGGATAAAAGTCAATCGTAACTTCTACTCTTACTTTTACTCTACCGGTCTGCCAACCGTTAGTTTTAGGAGAAAGAATCGAGCATGGAACTCCTTTATGGAAAAAATGAACCTGATCTTCATAGGGAATACCTGTTTGTATCTCAGACGAACTCAAGTGACTGTTTAGTCCGCTTCCCATTTGGTCAAACCTCAGGAAATAAGAATTGATAGAATCGCAAAGCTTGGAAATCATGTAGACTTTCTGCTTATTGTTCTTGTTGATAAAAGTGATAACTCCGTCTCCCAGTTGGCTAAGATTAATGGATGTTTTTGTCATCTTATCGACCTCAAGACATAGAGACAACTTGAACAGCCCGTAAATCATCCAGTATAGAATCCTCTAGTTTTCTGGGAGCGCTATCTCCAGAATCTCTATATGGGTCATCAGGAACAAACTCGAGATAAACTTTGACTGATATCTTGCCAGAGATCCACGACTTTCTGGGCTGTAAGACTCTAGATTCTATTCCATCCACGAGCATTCTAATGTCCGCATAAACCTTTCTTGATTGAAGGTAACCGTTTGTCTGGAAAATATCTGAAAGAAGGTAATTAATAATTGCACTATGCAAGCTACTTGGAAGGTAAACTTGATCACCAATCTCAACAACAGTTTCTCTATCATTTCATTTGCTCTGAAAACTAGTCGGATCGGCCACAGCATTGTCTCCTATTGCTCACAGACTTTACTGACTGACATCTCCCCGAATGTCATCCAAAGGCGATCTACTGCTCCCTGATCCCGTTTCTTCTGGCTCAAACTCAACCACTAGTCTCATCCTAACTCTACCAGCAATCCACGGTGAGCCAGGACGTAAGAGTTTAGCAGGAATTCCTTTCACGTTAGTTATTCCGTTCAAGTTACTCCATAGAATCGAGACTCCCTTTTCGCTAAGTTTGCTGGATAAGTAGGATCTGATACTCTCATAAACAATCTCTGAGTACACCTGAGCAAACTCTTGCGAGTAGATTAGGCGTCCTCCTATATCAATGACAGTATTTTGGAAAATATCTAGCTCAACAAAGCACTCCTGAGATTGATCATTACTTGACACTTGCCCAACCCCCTCTATGTCTCTCTGGCTTAGGCTAGCTCTCACTTTCGCGAAGGTCATCCAGAGGGGATCCGCTGCTGCTCTCTGAGCCTGTATCCTCTGGCTCAAACTCTACAGTGATCCGCAATCTGACTCTGCCTTTTTCCCAATCCTTCTTGCCTGGCACCAAGAGCTGACAAGCAAGTCCCTGCCCAAACCACTTCGCTTCTTGCAACAATTTTTCTTCTGGCTTGGGAGCAAGAAGGCTACTGGCAATGTTGAGCAAGTCTTCCGGCGGCAGGATCCCTGAGGATCTCAAGGCCGCAATGAACAAGCGATGCAGCTCTTCTTTCTTGGTCAAGTCCTCTTGGGCTGCTTTGACCAAGTTGGCAACCTTGAAAGTTTTCTCCCTTACAGAGAGGATCCCTTCTGGGTGCTGCTGTAGAGGTATCGATTTGGATCCCATGACTTTATCTGGATCAAGTGAAAGGCCAAAAACAAAGACAAGCCGCTCTATCTCAAATCATCGAGAATGCTATCCAACTCTGGAAAACTCTCGTCTATGGGTGTAGAACGACCAAGAGCGACTGCTTCGCTTGCATTGCTGTCACCTACTTGCTGTTCAGGAAGACTTGCCAAAATTTGAACTGACTCACCAACAGAGGAAGGTTCAGGACGAGTAATCAAGGGCAGCATCTCACGATTGAGGCCCAAAGCTTGCAAGCAGAGGTTGATCCCAGAAACAGCTTGGTTGTACTTGTCTATGCTTGCCTCCAGTTCTTTCAGCCGCTGTTGGTTAAGCGCAATTTTCTCTTCAGCCTCTTTTCTGAGAGTTGCTTCCATGAACTGCTTTGCTTCTGGGTACTTTTGCAAAATCTCATCGGCTACTTGCTTGGCAACCGGCAATAGCTGAGTTTTTAGAGTGTTGTTGGTCTCTTGTCGGAAGCTAGAACGCACTGTCTGGTTAATTTTCGGCTCAAAGTCAAGCTTGAGTAATTGTCGGATTCCAGGCTCTGCGTCGCGAATAGCAGAGATGTCATAAGATTGGCTGGTTTGCTTTAGGACTTCTCGAAACTGGTAGATCGAGAATGTTCCTTCGTCGTAGAAGCGGGGACTTTCTCTGAGGTAGCGGTCGCACTCTTTTCGGGCACCATTGACAAGAGAACTCAAAGTTACCTCCTTAACCAAAAGAAGCTTTTTCTCCAAGTCCCCATCGGATCCCAGTAGGCGAAACAACTGCCTGTAGTAGCTCGAGCTGCGAACTTCATCAACAAGGCGACGAAAGAAGTTCTCTACAAGCGTGCTGGCTGATTCTACCAGGATGTCCTCTAGATGGTTGGACAAATAATAAAAGGCTTCGACCAATACAGCTAAAAATGGAGCTGTGGAGTTGCGGGGACGAATGCGAACGGCTTGACTGTAAACATTGTCCAACGAAAAAGTATCCAAAAGCTCATCTAGCCTCCGTACCATCCTAGCCTGCAATTTACGGAAATCGTTCTCAAATTCTTTGTTTTCTCCGTTAATAACTTTATTGACTACTGTCTGGATATGCTCGTCAAACTCTCGGCCAATACTGGCTAGCTGCTGATTGATCAGCGTCAGCTCATAGGAAATCATGCTGTCAATCTCTTTGGGCTGGCTATCAATGTCTCGGTAGAGATCTAGATAGGACTTCCTCATCTCGATGCAGAGAGGTTGCAAATCATCGGCCAGCGCGGAAAATAGCTGTGGCCGCTTTTCTTCCGTTAAATAACGAGTGATCCCAGCCCGAAAGTCTTCAATACCGCTATCTTTAATCATATACTCAATCAAAGGTTTTCCCCACTCCCTCAGAATCCGAACGTAGTTATTTATGGGTATGTCGTACCCATGTACAGAAGGGCGGAACGGGGATCCAACTAGCCTACCCGACGTGCAGTACTTATTAAACTCGCTGACAAACTGGGGCGTTTCTTCCTCACCACCCAATTCTTTGATGCTTTCTGAAAAAATCGTATCCAGTCCAAATCGATCCTCGGGGGTAGTTGCCTTGATCTGGGAACCATAGAAGCCGAGAAGGCCGCTTGTCTTAAATACGCGGAGTTGACGAAACTGCTGGTCGATAATGTTTTCTAGTCTCTGCTTTAGTTGTGCGTTGTACCAAGTCTCATCAATCCGGTTAAACACATAGAAGACGCGATCCCTGATGCTGTCATTACCTTGAATGTGTTCAATAAGTTCTGTCTCTTCCTTGGTTAGTTCGCCTGTTGCAGCACATTTGAGAACGCAAACAACTGCAGACGTATCCGGATCGGCAATTTTTCGATAGGTGCGCTCTGCATCTGCTTTGACTGGAGCATCGATCCCAGGAGTATCGACAATAACGTTTCCATCTTCCAGCAAGGGGTGGTGGCAATAGTATTCCACCTTTCGCAAAACTGCGCTATTGGCGCCGCGCCGGGCAAAACCCGCAGCTTCTCTTAGGTTGCCGAAGTTGAGCTGCTCCATTGAGAAAACTTTGTTCTCGGTAGGGTGAATTTTGTCCCGGTTCTGCTGGAAACCTGTAATCAACAAGCGAAGTGCATCCGCCTGCTTCGCCCGCTCTGACTTGCTTTTACCTCCCTCCTGCTGAATAATAGCCTCAGCACGCTCCTTCAGGGGATTCAGTGCAGTGTCTTCCAGCCTGCTGAGTGACGGAGCCAAGTTTAGGAAAGCGCAGAAGGCGGTCATCTGTTCTTGCACTTCCTGCTCGCTAAGAAAAGTGAGCACTACCCTCTCCGCATTTGGCTCTGCGTAGGCGATGTAGCACTCTGTCCCTGTGGCGTGCCCCTCGGCGCTGTAGAGAAGCTCTCTTTCTAAGAGGGCATTGATTAGCATAGACTTGCCAGCACTGAAAGCACCGGCAAAGACAATCTCGAAGGTTGGAGAAATAGCTTTGCTGAGGGAAGCTTGAATCCGAGTGGTATCTTGCTTGCCCGAAAAAGTGGAATCCTGATGCCAGAGTTGCAGGATAGCTTCAACCTGCTCTTTCAAGTTCTCACACTGAGGCAGGAGCTTTACAGACATAAGAGAGCAATCTCCACAGAGGCTGCTGGGATTATAACTTGCCTATGCTTGAGGTGAGGATTCCTACAGCAATTTTCTTCAGTGCTGGAGCTGTTCGAGATTTCGACCTAAGTCTAAGTCCAGATACCTACCTGAGCTCTTGAGTGAGAGCAAGGTTCTTTGTTGGCCAATACCGGGAAACTTCGCTGCCATCGTGACCCTCTCCGCCAGCATCCCAGATCTGGCAACGACGTATATGGATCCCAAGCCGGAGCGGAGCTGGGCCTGACAGAATTTTTGGGAATCTCTGTGCCCAGAAGCTGGTCATCCCGCCACCGAGCAAGAGCTGGCTCCAGACTACAGACTCCAAAAGGCAGTCTTGTGGCAGGCTGCTTCCCTTGGCAAAAGTTGCTGTATTGGCCAGGAAGTCTTGGCCAAGGGAGTGATGTATGGACACCCTGTGGGGGATCCGTCCTGGCGCAGAGGTTTTGCGGCAGGGGGAAAGGATTAGTCTGCTGGCCGGTGCTGGCTTGACTTCGTGGGGGTGCCTGGGATTGTGAGCCAAGAAAGAAATTCTTAAAAAGCTTTCGCCAGACGCAAAACCGCATTTAGGATTGGCTTCTAGGGTTCGTTAGCGAGTAACCTGCACCCTCGTTTTCAGAATCATCTGCTACCGAACCCGCTGCGTCTTGTCAGCCCAACCGATTTCTTCAGTGCAGGCTGCTTGAACCGTTGGCTTAATGTTCTGCCTTCAACTGCGATGGACTCTTCGATCTCTCAATCCCAACCTTCTTCCCGGCGGGATCCCGTGCCTTCGGGCAAGCTTTCCCGGCGCATGGGGCAAGCCCTACTGGGGTTAGCATTGGCCACTTGGCTGTTAATGGGGTTGGGCAGTGCCACCCGCGTCATGAATGCTGGGCTGTCTTGTCCAGATTGGCCCCTTTGCTACGGGGCAATTGTGCCCAGCCAGCAGATGAACCTGCAAGTCTTTTTGGAATGGTTTCACCGCATGGTGGCTTCTGGGGTAGGCTTGGCTACGCTGGTTCTGATGGGGTTTGCTTGGCTGAAGCGTCAGGCATTGCCCACTTGGCTGCCCTGGGGTTTGAGTTTGGCTTTTGCCCTGGTCTTGGTGCAAGGGATCCTGGGTGGGCTGACGGTCACGGAGCTGCTGCGCTTTGATATTGTGACGGCCCACTTGGGCACGGGCCTGCTGTTTTTTGCCACTTTGCTCACCCTGGGATTACTGATCTGGACAAGAGCCGGTTCTAAGGACTCCATCCTGCCGCTGCGACTGGGTGAAGGGCCATTTTCCGTCGGCTACTTGCCTTGGCTGGGCTTGGGGGCGGTGCTGCTGGTGTATGTCCAGAGCCTTCTGGGCGCCTTGGTGGCCTCCCAATGGGCTTTGCATCAATGCTTTGCTGCCGGCGAGCTGTGCTGGGTGATGAATAGCCACTTGCTGGGGGTTGCTCCGGCCACCCTTGGGGTGTTGGCGGTAGCGGTGGCCACCGGGCTGCGGCGCAAGCGGATCCCCCGCCTTCTCAAGTTCTTGGGCCATGGGTCTGTTGGCCTGCTGTTGGCCCAGGTGGGGATCGGTGTTTTGACCTATCATTACCGGCTGCAGGTAGAACCCCTAACGGTGGCCCATCAGATGATGGGGGCAGCTTTGCTGGCCTGTCTGCTGGGTTTTACGGTGCTGGCCTGGCAAATGCGAAGCCGAGGGGAAGAAGGCCAGTGGATGGCCATGACCGCAGAAATGACCGGTGAGTGAATTTCATGCAAGATAGCGTTTTAGTCGACCGTCAGGCTTCCTACCAGAACCCGATGGGGGGGATCCCCTCTGAGCAGAGCCCATGTGCTCTGGGGTGCGAGCGCCAGGCGCTTGTCCAGGTTTTGCGCAGCTACAGCCAGTTGGTGAAGCCCAAGATCATCGCCCTCTTGCTGATGACGACGGCTGGGGCCATGTGGATGGCAGGCAACACCGACCCGTTCAGGTTTTTCATCACCCTTTTGGGGGGAGGAATGGCGGCGGCGGCAGCCAACGTCATCAACATGGTGTATGACACCGATATCGATCGGATGATGGAGCGAACCCGCCATCGTCCCCTGCCTTCCGGTCGAATCCGGGCGCGGGATGCTCTGATTTTTTCGGGGATCCTGGCTTTGGCTGCCTTTGGGTTGTTGGCTATTTTCACCAACCTGCTGGCTGCCGGTTTGGCCATGGTGGGGATCCTGGTGTACGTGGGGGTCTACACCCACTGGCTGAAGCGCTCCAGCACGCAGAACATCGTCATCGGTGGAGCGGCAGGAGCCATCCCGCCTTTGGTGGGCTGGGCAGCGACCACAGGTGAGCTGAGTTGGGCTGCCTGGGTGATGTTTGCCATTATCTTTTTGTGGACTCCACCCCACTTCTGGGCTTTGGCCATTCTGAAGCGGGAAGACTACGCTCGCGCGGGGGTGCCGATGCTGCCGGTGGTCGCGGGCGAAAGGATCACTGCCGCGCAGATTTTGCTCTACGCGCTGCTGATGGTTCCGGTCAGCCTGTTGCTGGTTTACCCCTTAGGGATGCTGGGATCCTTTTATCTGAGCGTCGCGGCGCTGCTGGGATCCCTCTTGGTTTGGAAGGCGGTGCAGTTGCTGCAGGATCCCTGCGACCGAGATCGGGCGGCCTCGCTCTTCACGTTTGCCAACCTGTATCTGCTGCTGTTGTGCGGGGCCATGGGTCTGGATAGGTGGTCGTTAACCCACATCCTCTGGAGCCAGGCCACTGCGTCCCTCCAAGGGATTTACACCACCCTCATAGCGCTGGCCAGCTGACTTGCACGAATGGGGGATCCCTGGGTTGATAACCCCCGTTGGCCAGCCGGTTTTTCCTCAAAATTGCGGCCCATTCTCAGAGAGTGACACTCCATACCGTGCAGGGTAGAATGAGCTGATCATTAGCCAAGCAAGACACACCCAGCCATGACCAATGAGGAGATTGAGACGCGATTTGTCCAGTTGGCCGAAGCTGTGACCAAGGTGGCTGATACAGTTGCCAAGGTTACCGATGCTCAGCTTGCCTTGCAGACTCTTTCGGGGCGTCTCGCTGAGGTTGTCCTGGAATTGCGGCAGGAAGTGCGGGAATTGCGGCAGGAGCTGAGAGAATTGAGGCAGCGGCAGGCTGAATCGGATCAACGCTTTGAGGTTCTCCTTCAGGAAATCCGCTTCTTAATCCGCCGCCAGGGAGAGGGGCAACCATGACCGGGTTTGCCGCTATGCCTTGCCTGTTTCCCACGAGGCCACAGATTGCTGGGTCGAAGACATTGGATTGGAACGGAGCGATATCACCATCGGTGTGAATTGTGGGAAAGGCTGGGGATCCCTTGTTCCACTGCTGTTTTTTTGCTCCTGGTTCTTGCTGGCGAACCTTTGGCCTGTCAATTCGCCAGGGCTAACCGTCTTGGTGAGCTTCGCAGGTTCCAGGGTTGAAGAGTCCCAGAACCCTGGCCTGCTGGAAACTCTCCAGGCTTTGGATGCTGTTGGATCATAACCAACTCACGATCAATGGAGCTTAGCGGACTTGAACCGCTGACCCCTTCAATGCCATTGAAGTGCTCTACCAACTGAGCTAAAGCCCCAATCACTTGGCTTCGAGCCAGAATCCCGCTCAAGGATCCAACTTTCTATTCCATTCTACACCTGCAGCCTGTAGAAGCTGCCTTATTGGTAAAAAGTGCTGGGATCCCATACTAGATAAGGGGAGGATCCTTGTCAATAGTTTGGATGGCTCAACTGGGGGGAAGCAACAGTGGGGTTTGCTCGGCCCTCAGCCTTTTGTTGCCCGGCATCCCAGGAAGCCCGCAGGGTGGTAGAACGGAGTCAGTGGCAATTGAGGGGCCTGTGACACAAGAAACTCTGCTTAACCGCACTTTGGCAGCTTCTTTGCTGGTCGTCTGCCTTATCGCGGCCATTGTCGGGGGCACGCGCCCTGCCCCAGAGTCTACCCGAGGCGGGGTCGGTCTAGAGGCCGCACGGGGGGCGGATCGCATCGAGGTGGTCACCCTGGAAGGAGCGATAGGCAGCCCAGGGGGTTCGACTTTGGTAGGCCTGCCCACTTCTCCTGTGGAACAGTTGCGGGAGGCAGCACGGGATCCCTCTGTCAAGGCTGTATTGCTGCGCATCAACAGTCCCGGCGGAGCTGTGGGATCCAGCCAGGAACTCTACCGCGCCGTAACCGCTCTACACGGAGCAGGCAAGCCGGTGATCGCTATCCTAGAAAACATTGCTGCCAGTGGGGGGTACTACGTGGCCAGCGCTGCCGACAAAATCTATGCCAACCCTGGCACCCTGACCGGCAGCATAGGGGTTATCATCAGCGGCCTCAGCTTTGGTAAGTTGCTGGAGAACTACGGCATAGAGCCGCAGACCTTCAAAACCGGCGAGTACAAAGACCTTCTCTCTCCTTTCCGCAGTGCCACTCCTCAAGAGCAGCGCCTTCTGCAAAACTTGGTGGAGGATACCCTCGAGCAGTTCATTCGCGATGTGGCCCAAGGACGCCAGCACTTGCCAGAAAAGGCAGATGAGGTGCTGGAAGCAGAGATGATCGCGCGACGGCAGAGCTTGGATGAAGACCGGGTGCGACAATTGGCCGATGGACGCATCTTCACCGGGGCGCAAGCTGTGGAGGTGGGCTTGGTGGATGCTTTGGGGGGCTACACCGAAGCGGTGGAGGATCTGCGGCGCATGACCGGGGATCCCTCTTTGTCACCGGCGGGTGAGGGAGAGGGTTTCCAACGAGTACTGCGACGACTGTTGAGCCAAGGACTGTCCTCGCAAAGACAAGCCGCTTGGCTGGGCCGGCTGTTGGAGAGCAACGAGACCGTCGGGATCCCAGACGTGCCGCTGCTGTGGATGGCGCCCGAGTGGACTTTGCGCTAAACCTAAATCTAATCATGACGGGTTTTGGGTGTGGGGGGGTGAACGGTGAATCGAGAACCGGTCGCGCCGGCGGCGCAGGGCACTTTGAGAGCGGCTGCTCCGGGGGTGCAGGGGAATGGATCCCAGAGGGCAAATCCCTCGGCGGAGCTGGATTGCGCGATTGACCTGGAGCTGTTGACCAGTCGGGCTTGGGTGGAAATTGACGCGGCCCAGTTGCGGGAAAATCTGCGGCTATTGCAGGCTCGCCTGTCGCCGGATACGGAGATCTGGGCGGTGGTGAAGGCCAATGCCTACGGGCATGGGGCGCAGTTGGTGGCTCCCGTGGCTGTTGCGGCTGGTGCCAAGGGGCTGTGTGTGGCCACCCTGGCCGAAGGGATCGAGTTGCGGCAAACGGGGCTGCAGGCTCCGATTCTGGTGTTGGGAGCTTTGAATACCTGGGCAGAACTACAGCAGGCCATGGCAGCCCGGTTGGAGGTCAGCCTCACCTGTGCAGAGCAAATCCCGCTGATGTGTCAGGTAGCCCGTTGGGCCGGGCGACCCATCCCGGTGCATGTCAACGTGGATACGGGTATGACCCGTTTGGGGATCCCCTGGAAGGAAGCAGCAGCCGTGTGGGGGCAGATTTGTCGGATCCCGGAGCTGGA
This sequence comes from Thermostichus sp. MS-CIW-37, assembly GCF_054060065.1. Classification (NCBI taxonomy): domain Bacteria; kingdom Bacillati; phylum Cyanobacteriota; class Cyanophyceae; order Thermostichales; family Thermostichaceae; genus Thermostichus; species Thermostichus sp. MS-CIW-37. Next base: position 68,272 of record NZ_JBSSCV010000013.1, read on the forward strand.
GGGCTGTAGCTTGTTTTCCCATCTGGCGACGGCGGACGAGCCCCATTCTCCGGTCATGGAACAGCAGCACGCCCGCTTTGCCCAGGTGGTGGAACAGATCCGTCAAGCCGGGGATCCCTTGCCGGCGCTGCATCTGGACAACTCAGCCGCCGCTCTGGCCCATCTCCACTACTCCCGTGTGCGCCTGGGACTGGCCCTCTATGGCTTGTCGCCTGCCCCCCACTTGCAACTGCCGGGTCTGCAGCCGATTCTGCGACTCAAGGCGCGGCTGACCCACATCCAAACTGTGCCTGCCCAGACCGGAGTGAGCTATGGACATCGCTACATCACCTCTCGCCCCAGTCGCATTGCCACTCTGGCCATCGGCTATGCGGATGGGATCCCACGGCGGCTTTCCGGCTGGCTGCGAGGATGGGTGCGCGGCGGCCTGATCCAACAGGTGGGCACGATCACGATGGATCAGTGCATGTGGGATGTAACCGAAAGGCCGGATATCCAGGTGGGGGATGTGGTGGAACTGCTGGGCCCGAATCTGGTGAATGTGGGTTTATCCGTGCAGGATTGGGCCGATCAGTTGGGTACTATTCCCTATGAGTTGCTGTGTGGGCTTTCTGCCCGTCTGCCGAGAGTGTTGGTTAACCCTCTGGGGTTTGATGATGGCTGACAGGACAGATCCGATTGCCTCAGCACACCCAAATACATCAAGCCCAGATAGGAGCGGGCCAGAGGCTGTTCGCGTCAGCAGCAGGGGATTTGGCTTGACTTGTCAACAGAGAATAGAGCAGCATCGAAGGTAATCGAGAGCACTCCTGCTCCCTGAAAGACAGGGGCTTGGCGGCGGGTTCGATTCACATCAGGAGGTAGCGATGGCGGAGGAACATAAGCCTCTGAAGGGCCTGGAAAATCAAATGGAACGGGCTGTTCTGGAGATGGTCAACGACATCCTGCTGATGGAGAGTCAGCAGCGCTACTGCTTCTGTGAGAAATTCTGTAACGATGCTGCCGCCCTGGCCTTGAACAACCTCAAACCTCGCTACGCCACCAGTTTTCACGGCTCTCTCCACACTTTGGAAGCCATTCAAGCGGATCAGGAGTTGCAGAGGCTGATCCGATTGGAGGTGGTGAAGGCCATGGAAAAGGTGGCGGCCAATCCCCGTTGCCCGGAGCCTGAATGTCCTTTGCTGCTGCGCGACGCCGAGACGATAGAGTTAGAACTGGCCCCTAGCGACAATTGAAGGAATGGCTCTGATGGAGCTGCGCTCCGCTGGCGCGAACGTTTCCCCTTCGCCGGTGGCCTTTCTTGGCCCTGCTGGAACCTACACAGAGTTGGCAGCTTTGCTGGCCTGCCCTGAGCAGCCTCACCTGCACAGCCAGGGATCCCATCCCTTGGTGCCCTACCCAACGATCAGCGCCTGTTTAGAAGCGGTAGCTGTCGGCCAGCAACAATGGGCGGTGGTGCCGGTGGAAAACTCCGTAGAGGGCGGGGTTTCGATGACCTTGGATGCCCTGTGGCAACTGGAGGGGCTAGGGATCCGACAGGCGCTGATCCTGCCCATTCGCCATGCCCTCATCGGACGTGCCTCGCGGTTGGAGCACATTGAGCAGGTCTACTCCCACCCGCAAGCTTTGGCCCAATGTCAGGCTTGGCTGAGATCCCATCTGCCCCAGGCCACTTTGATCCCAACCCGCTCGACCACCGAAGAATTGGACCGCCTGCAGGAGCAGCCCAACGCCGCCGTCATCGCCTCAGAACGAGCTGCCACCCTCTACCAACTGCCGGTCTTGGCCTGCCCGATCAACGATCACCCCGATAATTGCACCCGCTTTTGGGTCATTGGCCGTGCGCCACTTTCCCGTTTGGGTCAGCAGGATGGAGCCCTGGCCAATCCTGCTTCTCCGGGGGGATCCCATACTTCCTTGGCCTTCAGCCTGCCCCACAATGTGCCGGGAGCACTGCTGAAACCTCTGCAAGTGTTTGCGGAGCGAGGTTTAAACATGTCCCGTATTGAGTCGCGCCCCACCAAAAAATCGGCAGGGACTTATGTCTTTTTTGTCGATCTGGAGAATCCTGTTGGCCAGCCCTATCTGGATGCCGAGGTGATTGCGGCGCTGGAATCGATTGCCGAAACCTTGAAGCTCTTTGGCAGCTACCCTGTGCATGACCTCTGCAAACAAGGTGCTCTATCCCAAACAGCAGGATCCCTGTCCCCTGAGGGGAAAGCGCGTCCAACGTAGACACGCCTTTCAAACCGTTGCATTATCTGGGTTCTAAGGCCCGAAAGTTGGGAGTGACATTAGTTTGAAGAGGGATCCCTGCTGGGGTGCTTGAGATCGGTCAAATCGTTGAGGCGGCGCAGGATCCCCCATCCCTGTAGGGCTTCCAGCAGGGCTTCCCGCACGACGGCTACCGTTTCTTGGTCGAGGGCCAACCGCAGATAATCCACCGCCAGCCGGGTTTGCTCGGGATCCAAGTGAGACATTAAACTCTGCAAGCGGCGAACGCCCGCCAGCCGTCTGAAGGGATCGGGAGAGGCAACGTCGCTGAGATCGCGCTCCAATTGAGAACGTTGCCGCTCTTGTCGGCGGCTGAGCCACTCCCCAAACAGCAGCGACAACAAGGCTAGGGTGGCCAATCCCTGTAAAATGGCGCCGGTGGCCAGCCAACGCTGGTTGGATTCCGCCCAGATGGAGACAAGGGTGTAGGTGCCCAAGGTGGCGGCTGCTCCCGAACCAATTGCCAGCAAAAGCCAGCGATCCGCCTGCCGAAACCAAGCTTGCCACTCCTGCCAGCGGCGGTTGAACTCAGGGCTGCGCACCCCCTGTAGCCCCAACATCACCAAGGTGCCCACCCCCAGAGAGAGCGCCAGCCGCCCGTTCCAGAAGGCCAGCCCCGCCAATGCCAAGCCCGACAGAGCCAAAACCCGCCATTGCGGCCCTGCTAGGATCCACAGAGCAACTTGGGATCCCGTCTCCACTGCCCCACGCCCCACCCGCTGCAGATATTCTGGCCAGGATCCCTGGCCGGAAGAAGGGCGACCCGATTGATGCTTCACCGATGGCAACTCCCAAAACTCTGTCGCACCTGACCCTTTGCAAGCGTCAAGATAGATCAACGCTCCTTAAATTATGCTCTTATGCTTTATAGAGTCGAGGTAGGCTTTCCACCCTTGGGTTTGCAACTGGTCGTTTTTCTCCTGCACCGCCTGTTTTAGGCTTTCCCGATAGGCGATCACCCGCCGGAGCAGATCGGGATCCCCACTGGCTAGGATCTGCACCGCCAACAGACCCGCGTTGTAGCCGTTGCCAATGGCCACCGTGGCCACCGGGATCCCTTTGGGCATTTGCACAATTGAGTACAGGGAGTCGATCCCCTGCAGGGATGGGCTGAGCACCGGCACCCCGATCACCGGCAGGGGGGTGAGAGAGGCCACCATCCCCGGCAAATGGGCTGCTCCCCCTGCCCCGGCAATGATGACGCGGATCCCTTGGGTATGGGCGCAGCGGGCAAACTCTACCATCGCCTCGGGAGTGCGATGGGCGCTGAGGATCTGCAATTGGTAAGGGATCCCAAACTCCTCACACACCTGGGCGGCAGGTGCAAGGGTGGGCAAATCGGAATCGCTGCCCATTACGATGGCAACGAGGGGGGAAGGTTCCATAGGCTGCTGGCCCGGCGTAGCCGATCCATCATCGCATAGCCCAACCCCGTCAAGATGGGCGGGGGTTCTGCCAACAGGAGTGTGGCATCTCCCTCATCCAGGCGGCGCAAGCTGGCAAAGAGGGCGCGGGCGGCTGCCTTGAGATCCGAACCCAAACACTCCAAACTGAACGTGATCCCCGGCCAATGGCGGGAGAGGGTGTTCAGCAGAGCCTGCGGATCCGTGGCAAAGCTGAGGATGCCCAGGTGGGAATGACCGGTTGTCAGGTGCTGCACCTGTTGCCAATCGCCGGGCTGAAGCTGGGCAAAAGGGGTGGGCAAAAGCCGGAGGGGCTTACTGGGGGCATAGTGGCTGCTCAGCCGTCCTGGCGCTTCCGGCGGGCCCGTTTTGCCGTCCTCAGAGGCCCGGATGGGCAGTTTCAGGTGAGCTTCTAGGGCTTCCAGCGGGATCCCTCCTGGGCGCAGCAGCGTCGGGATCCCCTCGGGGCTGAGCTTCAGCACGGTGGATTCTAGGCCCACGGCACACTCTCCCCCGTCCAAGATGTAGGGGATCCGCCCTCCCAGCTCTGCATAGACGGCCTGGGCCGAGGTGGGGCTGATGCGGCCAAAGCGATTGGCACTGGGGGCAGCCAGAGGGGTTTGCACCGCCTGCAACAAAGCTTGAGCCACCGGGTGAGCAGGCACCCGCAGGGCAACAGTAGGCAACCCGCTGCTCACCAGATCCGGCACGGTGGGACACTTGGGCAGCACCAAGGTTAGGGGCCCCGGCCAGAAGGTGTCGATCAGGGATCCCAGCAGAGCACGGGCGGTGGGAGTAAAAGCCGACACATCCACCAGCCACCCCTGCAGCTGCTCTAGGGTCACCCCAGCCGGCAGATGCAGGATCAGGGGATCGAAGCGGGGGCGCTCCTTGGCGGCAAAAATGTTTGCCACTGCCTGCTCATCCAAGCCATTGCCCGCCAGGCCGTAAACCGTCTCCGTGGGGATGGCCACCAACTGGCCCTGCAGCAAGGCTGCCGCCGCTACGGCAATGTGCTCAGGAGTGGGCGAAAGAATTTCCGTCTGCATCCATAACTCGGATTTGGGGTGGGGCTAGGGATCCCGTTCTGCAATCCATTTTCGCGCCTGGTAGAGGGCGATGTTGATTTGATCCCCAAACAGCAGCGCCAAGGAAGTGAGCCAAACCCAGAGCAGCAGAACAATAACCGCCCCCACCGCCCTGTAGACTTGGTTGAACTGCCCAAAGTGCTCCACGTAAATCCGCAGCCCCCACGACACCCCAACCCACAGTAGGCTGGCCACGATGGCCCCCGGCCAAATCGGGATTTGGGGTCGGCGCAGGCTGGGGCCAAATCGATACAGCACCCAGCAGGAGAAGACGACCAGCCCCAAGGAAATTGGCCAAGTGAGGATCCCCCACAAGTTCAACCCCAGCTCTCGCAGGGGATCCAACTGAGTCGGCCCGCCAACCTCCTGGGCTAAGGATCTCGCTTTCATGGCCAAGAAGCGCAAAAAGCTGGCACTGAACAAAAAGATCAAGCTGGCCAGTCCGGTCAACCCCAGGGTGGCGAGCATCCAAACCAGCGAGATCAGCTTGCGTCTCCAGAAGGGACGGCGCCTATCTTGAGGGATCTCATGGCTGAGATCCAAAGCTGTCATCACCGCCCCCATGGCTCCAGAAGCAGCCCACAGGGTGCCCAAAAAGCTGAGGGACAACAGCCCCCGTTCGCGTCAGCGGTGCGGAGCACTTTTTTGCCCAAAGCGGAGCTCGCGCACATACCGATCCAAAAGCGCCAGAGCCTCATGGGGAGCAATTTGGCTCAACTGCTCCATCAAGCGCTCGAAGGCTTGCTCAGAGGAGCCGACAAACAGCCCAACCCCGGTCAGGAGCGTGAGGATGAAGGGGAACAGCGCCAACACCGAGCTATAGGCCATTTCAGAGGCCAAGCCAATCGCGTAAGCGGGACGGAGTCCTTACAGCCGGTAGCGCATCGCGTTTTCCCAGGCCAACCGCAGGGTTAGCCAGACCAACTCTCGCCGGGAAGTCCGTCCTGACGACGCGAACGGGATCCCCAGCGCCCACAGCCGCTCAACCAGTCGCTCCAGCAGCCTCATGGTTTAGCACTTCAGCCCACCGGGGTAGGTACTGGGAAAAATCCTGTTTTTTGACAAACCGAAAAGGCCCGGATAGGGATCCCCAGATCACTTGATCGGTCTCTCGATCCCGACCTTGATCCAAGCTGTGAAAATAGTCGGCCCCGATTTCAAATTCGCTGTACAAATAGGTGGTTCTGCCTTTGCGTTCAACAACACAGCCTTTGCCGGGTAGGCTGCGGCCCCGATAGCAGGATCCCGTCCATTCCACCTGGGTGACACAGCCGGGCAAGAGTTCCAACTCCGCTGCTGTCAGACCGGCCAATTTCCCCTTCGCGTAAGCGTTGCTTAGCAACAACTCCCGACCGGCGCACCTGTAGGAGTCAGGAGCTGTCAGAGCATAGTTTTGAATCCGGATCCCATCTGGAGTATCGAAGAGGTGGATCACCCGCTGTCGGTAAGGCTGCTCAGGATAAATGTCGTACAGTTGCTCCACGTAAAACCCCACCCCCTGCAACACCGACCAAGGCAAGGGGCATTGGTACACATGAATGTTGGCAAACCAGACGGGCTCTGCAATCGCCTGTTGTAGGTTGTTGAAGTGCCCTGCCATCCAGGTGGCCAGTTGAGCTAGTTGGGGGGAAACAGACATAGGTTCAGATGGATTCAATGGATTGAAATCGAGAAGATTCAGATCGAGCGCTCCTGATCCTGCAGACTTTGCCCAATTGTCGAGGACTCCGTCGCGATGGCGCGCTCCATGACCCACTTTACAAAATTACCCAAGCTGCTGTTCTCGGGCTCAGTGGGCCATCCAAAGCGGAGTAGCCGGCGCTTTTTGCAGGGGAGCAGTCGACGCCCCAAGAAAGCTTGTATCCTAGAAGGTACAACCCACAGGAAGCAGTGAATTGGGCGGGTTTCCAGGTTTCCCAATGTTGATTTGGATCCCATGAGTGCGCTTCTCTCCCCGGCAACCGATTTGCTGGACGAGTTGCGGCAGCTTTTCCCCTTCGAGCTGGACGACTTTCAGATCCGAGCCATTCAGGTTCTGGCTGCTGGGGAATCGGTGGTGGTCTGTGCTCCCACGGGATCCGGCAAGACCCTGATCGGAGAGTATGCCATCTATCGGGCCCTATCCCAGGGCAAGCGGGTTTTCTATACAACGCCCCTGAAGGCCCTCTCCAACCAAAAGTTCCGGGATTTTGGCCAGCAATTCGGCCCGGAACAGGTTGGCCTGCTCACCGGCGACATCTCCATCAACCGGGAGGCGCCGATCTTGGTGATGACCACCGAGATCTTCCGCAACATGCTCTATGGCACGCCGCTCTCTCTGGCCGTTCAGAGAGGAGCCTCCGGCGATGGGATGGAACCTTGGGAGGAGGCGGAGGCCCTGAGTCGGGATCCCTTGCGAGAGGTGCAGGCGGTGATCCTGGACGAATGCCATTACATGAACGACCAGCAGCGGGGCACCGTCTGGGAAGAAGCAATCATCTACTGCCCCCCCACGATCCAGCTCATTGCCCTTTCTGCCACCCTGGCCAACAGCGACCAGCTCACCGATTGGATGAACCAGGTGCATGGCCCCACCCATCTGATCGACTCCAACCACCGCCCGGTGCCGCTGCAATTTCACTTTGCCAATCGCAAAGGGCTATTTCCGCTGCTGGAACAAACGGAGTCGGGGCAGTGGGTTCGCAACCGCCGCTTGAAAAGCAAACGGCCCAACTCCCACGAGCCCTCCTGGGCAGGAGTGCCGGACATAGCGCAGGTGTTGGAAAACTTGCGCCAGCGGGACATGCTGCCGGCCATCTATTTCATCTTCAGTCGCAAAGGCTGTGATATGGCCGTGGCCAGCGTAAGGGATCTGGACTTGGTAGCCAGCGAGGAAGAACGGCAGCAGTTGGCCGAGCAGATCGACCGCTTTTGTCGAGAAACGCCCGAAGCTGTCCGCCGAGATCAGTTGGATGCCCTTTACCGGGGTATTGCCGCTCACCATGCCGGCATGTTGCCTGCCTGGAAGGGACTGGTGGAGCATCTGTTTCAGCAGGGGCTAGTGAAGCTGGTCTTCGCCACTGAGACTTTGGCCGCCGGGATCAACATGCCTGCCCGCACAACTGTCATCTCCTCCCTTTCTAAGCGCACCGACAACGGCCACCGCCTCTTGACCGCTTCTGAGTTCATGCAAATGTCGGGCCGAGCCGGACGGCGGGGCAAGGACATCATCGGCCATGTGGTGACGGTGCAATCCCCGTTTGAGGGGGCCCAAGAAGCTGCACAGCTGGCCACCTCTGGAGCGGATCCCTTGGTGAGCCAGTTTACCCCCACCTATGGCATGGTGCTGAACCTGCTGCAAAAGCACTCTTTGGAAGCAGCACGGGATCTGATCAACCGCAGCTTTGGACAATATTTGCTCTCGTTGCAAAAGTTGCCCGCACAACAGGAAATCCAACACACGCGGGCCGAGCTACAAGAGATCGATCGCATCCTGGCAAACGTTTCCGACGAAGACATTGCCCGCTATGAGAAAATGCAGGCGCAACGGCGGGAAGAACGGCGCATTTTGCGCTACTTGCTCAAACAACGGGAAGCCGAGCCGGATCCCACCTTGCGGCTGTTGGCTTTTCCCCACATCCAAGCCCAAGAGGAAAAAATTCGCGCCCTAGAAGCTCAAATCCGAGAGAACCCCGCTCACCAAGTGGGGAAAAAATTGCTGGGTTTGCGAGAAAAACGCCAGCGCTTGCTCAAGCGCCTCGAGCACCTGGAGCGGCAAAGCGATTCCGTGCAGGAGTTGCGCTGGCAGCAATTTATGGCCTTGGTGGGGGTGTTGCAGGATTTCAACTGTCTGCAAGAATATCAACCTACCGATAGCGGAGAGGTGGTGGCTGCGCTGCGGGGGGATAACGAGCTCTGGCTGGCGCTGGCTCTGCTCTCGGGTGAGTGTCAGGGCTGTGCTCCCCATCATTTGGCCGGAGTTGTGGCTGCCTTGGTCTCAGAGGCTCCCCGTTCAGGTACCTACAGCCGGCTGCGCACCTCGGGGCTGGTGGAGGATGTGCTGCACGGATTGCGGGGTTTACGGCGGCAGCTGTTCCGCAGCCAACGGCAACACCAGGTGTTTCATGTGCCGATCGGGTTTGAGCCCAGCTTGGCTGGGATCGTCGAACATTGGGCGCAAGGGATCCCTTGGGAGACCCTGGAAGCCAGCACCAACCTAGATGCCGGAGACCTGGTGCGCCTGATCCGCCGCACGCTGGATTTGCTTTCTCAGATCCCTTATGTTCCCCATCTGCCGGCGGAGTTACGGGAAAATGCCCGTCAAGCCCAAAAAATGCTGGATCGCTTCCCGGTGAGCGAGTTGATCTAGCGAGCTCAGACCGTTTGCTGTTCAGTGAGGTTGCAGCTCTATGATGCCCGCCGGTGAACCCACCCTCAGGGATGTGTTGAGTGTTATTGAAGAGATCCGGCAAGATGTGGAAGAGATCCGACAGGATGTGGAAGGACTCCGGCAGGATGTCTCCAGAACCAACGAGCGGCTAGAAGCCCTGGCAGCCGATCAAGCAAAGCGCTGGGCCGAGCAGGAAAGACGTTGGGCTGAGCAGGAGAGACGTTGGGCCGAGCAGGGGATAGAAAACCGGGTGATCCTAGAACGAATTGACACCTATCAAAAGGCTAGCGCCCAAGTGGTTAACCTGGCTTTTGCCTTGATTGGAGCTGCCACCGTAGCTCTTGTCGGCATCGTCCTACGGTTGGCCGTTAGTCTATAGTCAGCTGGTTCGGCAAAAACTTCGGCAGGCAGGATGGCCTTGCTTCTCTATTCGGCAACTGGTACGGCTTGTCCTTGAGTTTGGCATTCCGAATGGCCATCTCTGACAGGGCCATGTCCCACCCCGTCTGTTATATCCCCTATTGTGTCCCACTTTAGCCTGGATTACAGTGGGTTTCCCCGGTCTATCGTGGACACTAAAAAGCCCAGAAGCCTTGCTGGGTAAGAGCTTTCTGGACTTCAGTGGACGTTATCGGATTACGGAGAGAGTGGGATTCGGTCGCGCCAGCGGGCCGGATGGCCCTACCCACGGTGAGTTGCTCTCACAAACAAGTTCCAGCGGAGAGAGTGGGATTCGAACCCACGGTGAGTTGCCCCACACAGCATTTCCAGTGCTGCGCCTTCGACCACTCGGCCATCTCTCCAGATTGAGAATAGGGGCGACTTTCCAGGAGGGCTAAAAAGTCAGCTTTGTGATCCTAGCAAAGGATGGAAGCTATTAACGGGATCCTTTGGGATCCCCAGGCCGAAACATTTGCAGCAGCACTTGCCGGCGAGAGCACCGCCAGTAATCAACATGGGATCCGATCAACCCCGTCTCATTGATCTGCATCTCTGTCCAGCCGGGGATGCACAGGCGGGGACGCCAAGGCAAAGCCAAAGAACCGCTTAGGATCCACTCGGTGCGGATCTGGCTGCCGGTTTGTCGAATATCCTGCAGCTCGAGACGGATATCCTCTATCCAACGCCCTATCCCCTCGATCATGCGGCGATAGCGATCCAAGCCGCGAAACTCGTTGAGGGGATCCCGGAAGTAAACCTGGGGATCGTAAATCGAATAAGTTTGATTTTTGGGAAAGCGAGCATAATCTGCCCGCAAGATGGCCACCAGATCAGGCGGGGCTGGGGAAGAAAGGCTCATAGCTTGGCCACAACAGAAAGAGACACCGTTTCTCCGGGGGCAGGGCAACACAACCGGATAGATTGGGACGTGGCGGCATTCAAGGCTGCCAGCTTTTCTCGAAACTCCTGCAGGCTGCCCAAGGGGCGGATCTGGGCGGCAAACCAGCCGTGGTAGTCCACCTCTCCCATCGCCGTAGGGATCACCTGCTGGGGGCGTAGGGCTGCCACCACCTCCAGGGCCCGCTCTGGCCCCATGATCACCTCTCCCAAGAGGGGAAAGATCTGCCCCACCACCGGGATCAGCAGAGTATGAATGGGGCACAATTCCTGCTGCAATCGCAGCCGGATATCCGGTTGGGAAAGATGAGGCTCGTAGTAAAGCCGTGTCTGGGAGGACACCTCTTCCAGCAGATAGCCCAGCTCACGGACAGGCCCCAGGAGCGCACCGGGAATGGCCGTGACGCGCAGATCCCCCCACTGAGCGGACTGCCAGGGATCCAGAGCCTGAACCGTTGCAAATCCTAGACTCTTCACGACTCTGGCTGCAGCCGGCGAGGCCAAAACGGGGATCCGCTTATCCAGGCGCTGCAACGTTGGTGGGTGGCAGTGATCCGGCTGGGCTTGGCTGAGGAGGATCCCGTCGATTTTGGGCAAGGTCTCCGGCGTAAAAGGGAGCGGCTGGCGGTGCTCCAGGCGGATGAACCAGGGGATCCCCAGAAACACCAGGGGATCCACCAGCCACGGATCCAATAGGAAGGTTTGCTCCCGGGTGTGGATGAGCCAACTGTTGAGGTCGATGCGGGTCAGTTGCATGAGTTTGAAGTGAGGTTATTGCCCGGTAATGGAGAGATCGGCAACCCAAATGCGGGGACACAGCCCACCGGGTGTGACTTGCGGCTCGGGCTCGACGTAGAAAATCGACTTCAACAGCTCCAGGAAGTCTCCGGCCACCGTGGCCGCTTCGATGCTGATGCGCTCTCCTTGGCGCACCCACCACCCCTGAAACGGCAGCGAGAAGGATCCCTGTAGGGGCTTAACGCCGGCATGAAGCGCTTGCAGCTCATCGATCCAAACTACATTTTCAGCCGTAGCCAAGTCATAGGTGCTCTCCGGCGGTGCCCCGGCAAATACATGGTAGTAGTGGGCGGCAACTGTGACCTTGGCGCCGATGTTGGCATGGCCAGTGGGCTTGGCTCCTAGGCGCTTAGCCGTACCGGCGCTGTGCAAAAAGTGGGTCAAGACCCCATTGGTGATGAGAGGGACACGGCGGGTGGGGGTGCCTTCGCCATCAAAGCTGATCGCTCCCACATTGGTCGGGTGTAGGGCATCGTCACACACCGATAGAAGAGGCGAGGCAATGGTCTTGCCCAGGGATTCTGGGGTGGACAGGCTTTGGTTGTCCAAAATGTTTTGAGCATTGAACACATTGGAGAAGGCGCTCAACAAACTCAAAAAGGCTTCTCCGGAAAAGACCACTGTGTATTTTCCAGAGGGGATCCGCTCGTACTCCAGATGGCTCATCAATTTCTCAGCAGCTTCCTGCACACAACCCTGGATATCCAACTCATCCAGGCTGCGGGCCACTCGCATGGCTCCGGCACTGCGGGGTTTGCGGCCCTCTTGCTCTGCCTTGCTGTAGAGAAAAACCGAAGCGAGGGTATGCTCCTCTTGTCGTAGGGCTTGGTGGCTGTTGAGGTAGAAGCGGTTGATCTGCCGCTGCGCTAGGCCGTTGTAGGGCACCCCCTGAATGGCGGGATGGGATCCCAGGAGTGCCTTTTCAGCAGCCACCAACTGTTCCAACAAGTCGCCAGCCAAAGCCAACGGCCCTTTGTCGTTACAAGGCTGGGCAATGGGCAGAGTGGCTTCCGGGCTGAATTGAGGGGCATGTTCCCGCACGCCAAAATGGCTGGCTTCAAAGGCCGTTTGCAGGGCCAGTTCCAGCCCCGCCTCATCCACATCGGTGGTGGAAGTTACTCCCACCTGACCCTGGTCGTTCCAGGCCCGCACCGTCACGCTGCAGCGGTGGGAAGCCTTGACCTGGCGAGGTTCCCCATGATCTACCTGCACGCTGGTTTCATCCACTTGAGCCCCGTAGAGATCAAACTGAGGGATCCCCAACCGCTGGGCACAGCTTTGTGCCTGTTCTGCCAACACCTCGACTTGCACCATTGCCACTCCCCAAGTTCCTGTTGCCATCCAGCGCCTCTAGTAAACTACCCGCACTCATGCTGACGCAGAGCGCTCCGCACCGCTAAAGCGAAAGAGTGCAGGCTTTCGGTAGCCCTGTAGTTGGCAAGCCAACCACGGACCTCTAGGCTGGTTTACAGCAGCCCCAAGTTTGGCAATCATGTTGGCCCCATTCCAGTCCGCATCCCCTTCCCATCCACAGTGCCCACACTTAAACTGCTTCCCACTGCGATAGGATTGCGCAGGGTCCGGATGGATGTGCAA